>NZ_JAFCLR010000033.1:0-88194 GCF_018131065.1 Bradyrhizobium sp. AUGA SZCCT0431
CTGCTTGGACCGATGCCGCAGGACATGTCGGTGCCGTTCGGGCTCGGCGGAGCATTTTGTATGGGCCTGTGCTCGTTGCTTGCGCAGGATCGCCGTGCGCAGGTTTGATCCGTCCGGCGTCCGCCTTTCGCTTTGCGGGGCGTACAGGCGCTCGACCAGTGACGCTACCAGGCAAAGCAATTCAAAGGGAATGCTCATGCCTTCCACGCATCCCCCTGAAAGCGATGACGGCCGTGGGCATCCGGCGTCGCCGCGAAGAGCGCTCATGTTTGTGTTGCTGGGCCCCGTGTTCGGCGTCCTCCTGGCGTTTTACCTTGTGGGCGAGGGATACCGCGACCTCTACGGCGTCCCATTAGCGTTTTTCTTCACCCTGATGGTATGCATGATCAGCGGACCTGTTGATGGCATGCTGGCCCATGGCGTACCCGTTTGGTTGAGGGTGCCCACGATCGCCATCGTCGGTGCAGCCGCCTCTGTGGGAGTTGTCCTTGGGCTTGAGCTCTATGTGTCGAACCATCTGGGAAGAAGCATAGTGCTGCCGTCGCTGCATCGACTGATCGCGATCGCTGCCTTCGGCGCCTGCTGCACAGGCGTATGCTCCGTGCTGTCGCACGAATATGGCCGTAGCCATCTGCAATGAAGGGCTGACTTCAATGAATCGAACGCTGGTGTTCCTGCTATTGGGTCCGCTGTCGGTCGTCCTCACGACCTGGGTCGCGGTTGGAATGCCCTTTGAGAGCTTCGTCCTCTTCTTCGCGGTGCTGTTGATTCTTGTCACCTTTCCGGTATCGGCGATCGTGGGGGTCCTAGACGGACAGCTGGCTCGGGCGATCCCACTTCTGCTGAGAGCGCCCTTGACGGCGCTGGTCGGCACGACGGCGGCCATGGTGCTGCCGCGCGCGCTGCTTGGACCGATGCCGCAGGACATGTCGGTGCCGTTCGGGCTCGGCGGAGCATTTTGTATGGGCCTGTGCTCGTTGCTTGCGCACGACTATAACGCTCAAAAAACCCGGCCCGGCGACGTCAGCGGTTCCCGGTCGTGAATCATTTGAAATGGCCGCTCAATGTATCGTTTACCCTTGCGCAACCTGAGGGTGCTTTGATCATATCTCCTTAACTGGCGCGGGCGCAGGAGTCGGTGGCGGAGGTTCCGCAACGGGATTCACGTCACCGGGCCGGGACCGGTCCTTCATTTCAACCGCATCAGCAGGATGGCGCCATGAACCAGAATGTCCAACACCACAGCAACGCGTGGGTCACCTTCACCTACGTCTCGTTCGCGGCCTCGGCCTTCATGGTCGCCGTCGGCGTCTACTTCCTGCCCGTCGATCTCTGGATCAAGGGCTATCTAACGATGGGCATCCTGATGCTCGTGCAGTGCTGCATCACCCTGACCAAGACCGTGCGCGACATGCACGAAAGCGACCGGATGGTGAACCGTCTCGAAGACGCCAAGGCCGAGCGGCTGCTGATGGAAGTTTCCAAATCCACGTAATCGGTCCACGTAACCTGAGCGCCGTGGCTGGCGAAGGCAGACGGCGGGTGCCTCGGCATCCGCCGTTTGTCTGTCCGGCACGATGTCTGCCTCGATGTCTGCCTTGATGTCTTCCTTGCGGATTGTTTGACGCCGCGAACACATCGTTTACCCTCTCGCCACCGCAACGTGCGGCGCTCATGGCTCCTTAACGGGCTTGTTAATGGGCTTTGGCGCACAAACCGGTCGGGTGCGGGCAGGTGGCATGGCGTCTTTCTGGAGCGGCAATTCGGCGATCCGTCATGGTTTCGGGCAGCTCCGCGCTGCAGCCGGACGTCTGCCCGGCTACGCGGCGTTCTGGCTGAAGGCGTTCTCGCAGGAAACCATCGATCTCACCTTGCGCACCCATACCGGCCTGCAGACGCGGATCGTCGAAAGCCCCGGGCTTTCACTGTCGCAGCAAGACCTCGACGCACTGGTCGCAGATCTGCGCACCATCGCCGGCAAGACCCTGCCGGCCGGCAGCCTCACCTACGGCATCTTCTCCGGCGAACGCGAACGCCTGTCGCGCGCCATCGTCACGTTGATCCGCGAAGAAGCCACCGGTCGCCCGATCGCCTTCAACGCGCTGTCGGTGATGTCCGTCGAGCTCGACGGCGAGCCGCAGGAGGTCACCCATCTCGGCCTCGTGATGGTCGACCCCGACGTGCAGGGGCAGGGGCTGTCCTGGGTTCTGTACGGCCTGACCACGCTGGTGCTGTTCGCCCGCGACGGTTTTCGTCCCAAATGGATATCGAACGTCACGCAGGTGCCTTCCGTGTTCGGCATGGTCTGCGACACGTTTTCGGATGTGTACCCCGCGGCCGATGCCAGCGCGCGGCAGAGCTTTGCCCATCTGCAACTGGCGCGCGGCATCATGCGGCACCATCGCGCGGTGTTCGGCGTCGGCGACGAGGCCGGCTTCGACGAGGGGCGCTTCGTCATCACTGACGCCTATACCGGTGGATCGGACGCGCTCAAGAAGACCTACGACGTCGCGCCAAAGCATCGCGATGAGAGATACAACGCGTTCTGCCTGCGCGAACTCGATTACGCCAGGGGCGACGACGTGCTTCAGCTCGGCCGCGTCGATCTCGCCGGCGCGCGGCGTTATCTGCAGCGCGAGGTGCCGGCCGGCTCGATGCCGGCGCTGCTGGCGGCATCCGCCGTGCTGGCGCTGCAACGCCTGGTGCTGCCTGTGATGCACTGGATGGACGACACGCGCGCATTCGGCACCCTGCGGCCGCGAGGGAGCGGCCGATGAGCCCGATGTCATCAGGCGTGATCGCCGATTCCATCGTCAATCTCTGCGGCGCGCTCGGGCTTTGCGTCGCGATGTTCGCGCTCTACCGGCGCGATCCCAGGAGCCCACTGACCCTGCGCCTGCTCTTGCTGCTCGGCGTGGTCGCGCTGTTGTTCTTCACACGCGGCGTTGCATGGTGGACCGGCAGCGCGCTGCTTGATCGGCTGTCGCTTATTCCGGCAGCCCTGCTGCCGCTCGGCGCGCTCATTGTCACCGAAGGCATTTTGCGGCGTCACGCGCCGCGGGCGGCCAAGATCGCGGCATTGGCGGGCGCCGTCGTGATCGGTCTCGGCGGCGTGTTCGGGCTGGAGAGCTACACGAGGCCTTATGCGATCGCGCTGGCGATATTCCAGCTTGCGGGATTTGCCATTTGCGCGTGGCTGTTGGCGACGCGGGACCGTACCTCGCTGCTGGCTTCCGAAAACCGCAGCATCGGCCGGCTCGCGGCCGGCGCGCTGATCGTGATCCCCTTCATCGTCACGGATTATCAGGCGCTGGCGCCTTATATGCCGGTCCGGCTAGGTGCGCTCGGCGCGCTATTGGTCGTCACCGCCGTGCTGATCGCAGGCGGCGGCACCGAGACGCGGCGGCAGGGTATCCTGATGACGGCGCTGCGGCTGGTGAGTTCCGCATTGCTTGGTGCGGCAGCCGCTTGCGTGTCGCCGGATGTCGATGCCGCGCAAATCATGCGCTTTTGCGCGATCGCGATTGCGGGCGTGCTGACGATCGGCCTGATGACCGACACGTTGCGTGCGTTGTTCGAAGCCCAGGTGCCGGGTGTTTTGAATTCCGTGGCGGCGTCAAGTGCCCGTACCCGCGACGAATTGATCGCGGAACTGGCGCGCCATCCGATGTTCGAAAGCGCCCGGCGCCTTCGCGAAAGCGATCTTGCCGCCTACGATCCGCCATTGTTGCGGAACCTGCTGTCGACGCGCCGGGTGTTGCGCCGTCCCGAAGCGCCATGGGGCCTTGCCGCGGCGGATCCCGCGGTCGAACGGTTGATGTCGCTGATGAAGGCCGGCAATGCCACGCATGTGATTATTTTGTCGCACGAACCGGTCGATCTGCTGGTGCTGGCCGTTCCCGTCATTTCCGCCGATCCCGCCACCGAAACCGCGCTCGCGCTGGTGCGGCGCATCCTCGCATTGACGCCGGAAGCGGCGTGACGGCCGACATCTAAATGTGTTAGGTGCCTGACATCTTACGCGGCAAGCGTTCTTCATGACAGGTGCGGCTGATGGACAAGCAAGCGATGCGCGAGGAGGCCGAGCGCCTGATCCGCGAGACCATGGAAAAGAGAAACCTGACCATCAAGCAGGGCAATACGCGGATCGAGACGACTTGCGGCAAATGTGGCGCGCCAAACCGCCTGCAGGCCGAAAAGGGCGCCACCCGCGTCAAATTCGCCTGCAAGCAATGCGGCCACAAGCAAGAGACGCTTTGAGCGTCGTCGTTCTTCTCTGACAACGCGAACGGCCCGCCGGGCCATCGGCAGGCCGTTCCGACTGATGCATGGCGCGTTCGCTCGTCTGGCTCAGAACAGGCCCGGCAGCAGCATGGCGACCTGGTCGCGATATTTGCGATATTCGTCGCCGAAGAATGCGACCAGGTCGCGCTCTTCCAGCCAGATGCCGACGAAGATGTAGGCCGTCGTCACTGACGCGAACAGCAAGTGCCCCAGCGTCATGACAGGCGTTGACCAGAAGGCGATGATAAAGCCGAGATAGATCGGATGCCGGATCAGGCGATACAGCCCCGGCGTCCTGAACGCGATGGGCGCGGTCATGCGTCCGGCGAAATGCGCCACCACCTGCGTCAATCCGAACAGCTCGAAATGGCTGATCAGGAAGGTGCTGTAGAGCACGATAAGCCAGCCCATAAAGCCGATCGCGATCACGACGCCGGCGAAGACGGGCCCTTCGATGTTCCAGACCACCGCCGGCATCGGCTGCCATTGCCAGAACAGCAGGATCAGGCTGAGGCTGGCGAGCAGGACGTAGGTAGAGCGCTCGATCGCCGGTGAGGCGAAGCGCGCGAACAGTCTTTTGAAGCCCTGCCGCGCCATCCCGCTGTGCTGCACGGCGAAGATCGACATCAGGATCAGGTTGATCAGCAACGCCGTCGACAGCGAAGAGGTCGGGCCGGTGTTGATGGTCTTGGGGACGATCAGTCGCGAGACGAAGCCGACTGCGTACAGGAAAGTGCCGAGGAAAATCAGATAGGCGAAGCCGCCGTAACAGAGGGCGAGCATTCTCATCGCAAAGGAAGGGATGGCGGGAGGCATACCCGTTTGCATCGTAATCGACATCTTCAGTCTCCTCAAAATATGCAGTTGCTCGGAAATCGCTTCGTTCAAGCCGGTTCAGGCGGCGCGCTTGCGCTGCCTCGCTGCTGCCAGGACCTGGTCGATCGGGCCGCAGTAGATGCGCGTCTGGTCCGGTCGGCGTTGATCGAGCTTTCGCTGCGCGAATGACGCGGCCTCTCGCTCATGGTGGGCGATCGCGGCCGCCACCTGGCCATTGAGGAATCGCCTCAGGCGCGCGGCCAGGACGAGGATCTTCCTCAGCAGGGTTGGCGCCGTCGTGGACTGGAACGGCGCAAGCGCCCGCATTGCATGATGCTGGCCGCGTTGCCGTACGGCAACGGGCCGTCTGGCGGAATATCCGTAAGCGTGGAAATCAGACGAGCCGATCATGTGGCATCTCCGGTTGTATGATCATTGACCCGTCTGTAAATTGAGATGCGCCCTCACGCTTGGCGGACTCCTTCAGGAGACGTTGGTTTTTCCTCCGCCAGAGGTTGATTTCGATCTGCAACGCTGAGGATTGTGGCGTGGCCTCCGCCGAGGTGGTAATGAGATACCGATTTTCCAATTTCGAGATCGACCTTGGCCAACACGAGCTGCGCCGCGAGGGCGTGTCCGTCCACATCGAGCCTCAGGTCTTCGATGTCATCGTCCATCTGGTGCGCAACCATGACCGGGTCGTCAGCAAGGATGAGTTGATCGACACGGTCTGGAATGGCCGGGTGATCTCGGAAGCCGCGTTCTCCAGCCGCATCAATGGCGCCAGGCGCGTGCTTGGCGACAACGGAACGGATCAGCTTTTTATCAGGACGCTGCACCGGCGTGGCTTCCGGTTCGTCGGCGATGTTCAGGCGGTCGCAGCGTCGGATGCCGATGCGGTCCGGCTTGCGCCTGACGATACCGCTGCGGCGGGTGTCGTTCCCGCGCGGGTCTCGATTTCCACCGACGTGTCTCATCTCGACGATGTCGTCTCGGAAGCGGTGAAGGCGGAAGCCGTCACGCGATCGTCGATCGCGGTGCTGCCGTTTGGCAACATGTCGAATGACCCGGAGAACGACTATTTCAGCTACGGCTTGACCGAAGACATCATCCGCCTGCTGGCCCGCAATCGCTGGCTTTCCGTGATCTCGCGCCACTCCACGGTCGGATTCGGGGGGCGCGTGGTCGATGCCCGTGAGGTCGGTGCCCAGCTCGGCGTCAGTTATGTGATGTCCGGCAGCGTTCGCAAGAGTCGCGACGCGGTCAGGATCACGGCGGAACTGGCCCGGGCTGCGGACGGAAAACAGCTTTGGTCCGACAAATACGACCTTCAGCTCGAGAATATTTTCGATATCCAGGAGGAGATGGCGCGGCAGATCGCGGCCACGATTGAACCGGAGCTGTCGAAGGTGGAGCAGCAACTGGCTGCCCGCAAGGCGCCGGAAAGCCTGGATGCCTGGGATTGCTACCAGCGCGGCTTATGGAATCTATGGCGATTTACCACACCGGGGTTTGACCAGGCGGAGGCCTATTTTAGGCGCGCGCTCGAAGCCGATCCGGATTTCGCCCGCGGCCATGGCGCGCTCGCTTACGTCAATGTTCAGCGCTCGCTGTATGACGATCCCAGGGATCGCAAGGCGCGGCTGGAGACGGCGTTGCGCCAGGCGCGTGTCTCCGTGGCGCTCGACGACCTTGATTGTTTTTGTCACTGCGCCCTCGGCCGCGCGCTGTGCCTGACCCGTCAGAATGATGAAGCGCTGGCGGCGATCGACCTGTCGCTGGAACTCAATCCAAGCTTTGCGCAAGGATATTTTGCGCAAGGGTTCAATCTACTGTGGTACGGGCGGGAGATCGAAGCGGAAACGCTGCTCGATCGAGCGACCATGCTCAGTCCGCGCGACAGCCATCTATGGAGTTTCCACCACGTGCGCTCCTGGGCGCATTTCTCGCTCGGTGAATACGACATCGCCGTCGAGTTTGCCCGCAGGGCAACCCGGCAGCCCAATGCCACGTATCGGGCGTTTGCAACACTGGCGGCCTCGCTCGGCCGTCTCGGCGAGAAGGCGCAGGCCGAAGCGGTGGCCGCTGAACTGCTGCAACGCAAGCCGGGCTACAGAACGGATACCGCGCGGCAGGAACTCTTCTTCTGCAATGATCAGGGCTTCATCGACCGGTTCACCGCAGGCCTGCGTGTCGCCGGCATAACCGGCGGCTAAGGCAGTGGCGTCCGCCTTGATTATTTCACCCGCAACCTGAGCGGAATGATCTGCTTATCGGAGCAGGTCATGGTGCCGGTGTAGCCATCGGACAATGGTCCGCTGGCCGTGCATTCGGTGCCCGGCATCGACAATGTCGCGTTCAATTGCGACGAAGCCGAAATCTGCAGGCGCATTTCGCCCTTTTTCTCCACCGGGCCATCCTGGGTGCACAGCCCAATATGCTTCAGCACGAGCGGGCCACGGTAGTCCCTGATGCGGCCGGATGCCGTTTCCGTGACGGTGGCAGTCACTTCCCATTCCCCGAGAAAGCCGGAAGTGCCGCTCACCTCAAGCGCGCGCGCTGGCGACAGCGTCACCATGACGCCCAGCATGACAGCCAGACCGAATGCTTTCACAACCTGCTCCCGTGCGAGTTGGCCCGTCATGCTTACCACTTAAGGCTTGGTCAGGTAAGTGCGCGACGTCCCAACTCGTGATTCCGGGTTCTCGCTTCGCGAGCCCTCAGATGCGCAATTGCGCATCGGGGAATGACAGTTTAATTTGGATGTCCTCCTCCTCGTCATTGCGAGCCAACGGGTCGCGCGAATGCGCGCCCGATGACAGGCTCCGCGAAGCAATCCATACTTCCTCAGCGGCGCTATGGATTGCTTCGCTTCGCTCGCAATGACGGTTAAGTGCGACAAAACGACCCGACGGGCAAATCAATTCTGATTTACAGAAATGGCGTCAAGCCCCGAAACAAAAAATATTTCGCTTTTCCAGAAGCCAAATCAGGGGCATATATCTGCCCATCCCGTCCCACTCAGAAGGGCGTCGGCCGTCGTCACGGACGTTGGACGGGTTGCGGTGGACGCCGATGTTGCGAAGACGTAACGCGACAGAGGCGTACGGCGAAGTCGTGTGGTCCTGGCGCCCCGTTGCTGGCGTCAAGTTCCTGAGAAGCCAAACGCTGATCAGGGATGATGGTGGCAAGAAAGCCCGTTCACCAGGGAGAGCTCGATATAAGCCGTAAAGCCATTGCGCAGGGAAGGCCGGATGCTCTCCGCTGCCCTGTATGCTCGTGTGCACCTTGTTTTGTGCAAACCGCACACGAGACCGCGGGTGCAGCGCGCACCCGGTCTTCCCTGCGCCCTCTGTTTTCGAGGGCGGGAAATTTCTGGCAAAGCTCGGGCGCCATGCGTCGCGAGAATGCAAAAGTGCGTTTGGGTGATGGTGCAACGACAAACACTACCGTCGTCCCGGCCTTGAGCCGGGACCCATACGCCGCGGCTCATCGGTGAGAACGCAAGTGTCAAATACCTTCTGCAACAATGAGTATCACGCGGTATGGGTCCCGGCTCAAGGCCGGGACGACGGCGGAGGTCGCATTAACTGCCCTTCACAAACCGCGCAAACGCTTCCGCATAATCCTTGTGCCAGCGCGACAGCGCCGGGCGGTTTTCGACGATGTCGCCGGCGGCCCACAGCATGCGCCGTTCGTCGAGTTGCCGCGGCACGTCATTGTCAGGGCAGAGGATATAGAAGTCGCCGGCATCGATGCGTTCAATCATGAAGTCGATGGTCTGCTCGGGCGTCCAGGCGCCATCAGGTTTCTCGGTGCGGCCGCGGGAGGTGAGGGCGGTGAAGACGTGACCGGGGATCATCAGGTGCGCGCTGATCTGGCAGCCCTCGGTGTTGCGCAGCTCATGCTGCAACGCCTCGGTCAGCGCCTTCACGCCGGCTTTGGAGACATTGTAAGCGGGATTGCCGGGCGGCGTTGTAATGCCTTGCTTGGAGCCGGTGTTGATGATGAGCCCGGGCCGGCCGCGTTCGATCATGTGCGGCGCGAAAACCTGGGTGCCATGGATGATGCCCCAGAGGTTGACGTTCAGAATGCGCTGCCAGTTCTCCAGCGGCCCGAAGCTGTTACTGTCGGGGCCGATGCCGGCATTGTTCATCAGGATGTCGGTGCCGCCGAACCGTTTCTGGACCGCAGCTTCGAGCTTGGCGACGTCCTCAAACCGGCTGACATCGACCTCGGCGGTCATGACATCTGCGTCGCCACCCTTGGCGGCAGACGACAGTTTTGTGGCAGCCTCCACCAGCCGCGCGGCGCCGATATCGGCGATACAAACCTTCATGCCGAGGCCAGCGAACCGCATCGCGGCCGCAAGGCCGATGCCGGACGCGCCTCCGGTGATCACGGCGACATGATTGGTGGACATGGCAGGGTGGGGCATGCGGACTTCCTCCGGACACAAATCGGGTTAGACTACTTATCAGCGCTAATCTTCATCAGGACAATATCGACCATGCACGAACCGGCATGGCAGGTCTTCATTTCCCGTCCCGCTTCCGGAGGCTCGTTCCGCTTTACGGTTCGGCGCCAAACGATATAGTTATCCAGATATAACGATCTCACGCATCACAAGAACGGCTATCGATCCAAGGGAGTAAATACATGGCTGTATCACAGGCAATTCCGATCACGCGCCACCCCTATGCGGATGGTTCCTACAAGAAGATGCTGATCGACGGCCAATGGGTTGATGCGGCCTCCGGCAAGAAGTTCGAGACCCATAATCCCGCGACCGGCGAACTGCTCGCCACGGTGGCCGAGGGCGACGCCGAGGACATCAACCGCGCGGTGGCGGCAGCCCGCCGCGCCTTCGAGGGTCCGTGGAGCAAGGTCAAGCCGTTCGAACGGCAGAACCTGCTGCTGAAGCTCGCCGATCTCGTCGAGAAGAATTTCGAGGAGCTGTCGCAGCTCGATACGCTCGACATGGGCGCGCCGATCAGCCGCACCCGCGGCAACCGGCTGCGCGTGCTCGGCATGCTCAGGTACTATGCGGGCCAGGCGACCGCGCTCCATGGCGAGACCATCGAGAACTCGCTGCCCGGCGACATCTTCTCCTACACGCTGAAGGAGCCGGTCGGCGTCGTCGGTGCGATCATTCCCTGGAACGGCCCGCTCAGCGCCAGCGTCTGGAAGATCGGTCCGGCGATCGCGACCGGCTGCACCGTGATCCTGAAGCCGGCCGAGGAATCGCCGCTGACCTCGCTGCGGCTGGCCGAACTTTGCATGGAGGCCGGCATCCCGCCCGGCGTCGTCAACGTGGTGCCTGGGTATGGCGAGACCGCGGGCGCGGCACTGTCCTCGCATTCCGGCGTCGACAAGGTCGCCTTCACCGGCTCGCATGTGACCGGGCAGGCCATCGTCAGGGCCTCCGCCGGCAACCTCAAGCGCGTGTCGCTGGAGCTCGGCGGCAAATCGCCTGATATCGTGTTCGCCGACGCCGACCTCGATGCGGCGGTGCCGGGTGCGGCGATGGCGGTGTTCGCCAATTCCGGCCAGATCTGCAGCGCGGGGACGCGGCTGTTCGTCGAGCACAAGATCTATGACGAGTTCGTCGGCCGCGTCGCCGAATTCGGCAGGAAGCTGCAGGTCGGCAACGGCCTCGATCCGAATACCCAGATTGGACCCCTGGTGTCGGCGGAACAGATGAAGCGCGTCTCCGGCTATCTCTCGATCGGCCAGCAGGAAGGTGCCAAGGCGCTGACCGGCGGTGCGCCGCTGACCGAGGGCGCGCTGTCAAAGGGCTATTTCGTGGCGCCGACGGTGTTCGCCAACGTGCAGGACAATATGCGGATCGCGCAGGAGGAAATCTTCGGCCCGGTGATCTCGGCGATCTCGTTCAAGGACACCGACGAGCTGATCGCGCGCGCCAACGCCACCACGTTTGGATTGGGCAGCGGCGTCTGGACCACCAATGTCAGCAAGGCGCATCAAATTGCAAAATCGCTGCGCGCCGGCTCGGTCTGGGTCAATTGCTACCAGGCGATGGATCCGGCGGTGCCGTTCGGCGGCTACAAGATGAGCGGCTACGGCCGCGAGTCAGGCAAGCAGCACCTTGAGGAGTATCTCAACGTCAAGGCGGTCTGGATCAAGACGGGGTAGTGAAGATCGTCGTCGTCCCGGCGAAGGCCGGGACCCATACGCCGCGGCCTATCGGTGAGAGCGTCGGTGCTAGATGCCTTCTATAACAATGAGCGTCACGGAGTATGGGTCCCGGCTCAAGGCCGGGACGACGGCTGGAGCGAACTGCGCTCACCCCGCCCGCTTCTTCCGGCCGATCTCGCTGCGCAGGGCCTGCAATTCCTTGCGCGCCGCGCTCGCGGCGTTGCGTTCGATCTTGCGGTAGCGCTTGACCAGCGAGATGCCGAACGACGTCAGCACCGCGCCGCCGCCGTTCTTGCCGCCGGTCTGCCGTTCGACGGCGGCCTGCCGGCAGATGCGGTTGATCTCGTCGACCAGATCCCACGCCCGCTTGTACGACATCTCCATCGCGCGGCCGGCGGCCGAAATCGAGCCGCATGTGTGGATGTTCTCCAGCAGCTGGATCTTGCCCGGCCCGATCCGGGCGTTTGCATCCAGATCGATGCGAACGCTGAGCGAAGGAAGCGATTTGGCACTCGATTTCGGCATGAAATGCTTGCTCACTACATCGGTTCGAGCGGGCTACCGCTTCGCTTTCAAAACAAAAGCTGCTCCAGTCTTTTACGGGCAAGCGGAACCGGTTACATACTCGTATGAATACGGATAAGTTGGAGTTCCACACCGGCATGAATTACCCATCATTGTTTTCCCCGCTGCAGATCGGTCCCTACCAGCTCAAACATCGTCTCGCCCTGGCGCCGCTGACCCGGATGCGGGCGGAAAAGCCCAGCCTCGCGCCGCGGCCGCTGAACGCGGAATATTACGCCCAGCGCGCGACGCCGGGCGGATTGCTGATTGCGGAAGCCTCGCCCGTGATGGCGACGGGTTTTGGCAGTCCCGGCGTCCCCGGAATTTATACCGAGCAGCAGATCGCAGGTTGGCGAAAGGTCGTCGATGCCGTTCACGCCAAGGGTGGCGTGATCTTCCTGCAGCTCTGGCATGTCGGCCGCGTTTCGCATTCCTCGTTCCAACCCGGTGGCGTGCTGCCGGTGGCGCCTTCGGCGGTTGCGATCCCGCCCGATCTGAAGACCGGGACGGCCGACGGTAAAGCCGTGACCTACGAGACGCCGCGCGCGCTCGAGACATCCGAAATCCCTGGCGTGGTCGATGCCTACCGGCAGGCGGCGAAGAATGCGCTTGCCGCCGGCTTCGACGGCGTCGAGATCCATGGCGCCAACGGTTATCTGATCGAGCAGTTCCTGCAGTCGCACACCAATCTTCGCACCGATCAATATGGCGGCGGAATCGAAAACCGCACGCGCTTCCTCATGGAAGTGACAGAGGCCGTGGTCGAGGTCTGGGGCGCGAGCCGCGTCGGCGTGCGGTTGTCGCCGTACGGCATCGCCAATGGCAGCGGCGAGCCCGACCCGATGCCACTCTATACGCATGTCGTGCAATCGCTCAATCCGCTCGGGCTCGCCTATCTGCATTTCATCGAGCCGCGCTCCAGCGGCGCCGGCCGCGCCGAGGTCAACCATCAGAACGTGCCTGCGGCGATGGTGCTGTTCCGCCCCATCTGGAAAGGCGTGCTGATCACGGCCGGCGGCTTCACCGGCGAGACCGCAAATGCCGCGATCGCGGCCGGCCATGCCGACGCGATCGCGTTCGGACGGATATTCATCTCCAATCCGGATCTGCCGCGCCGCCTGCAACGCGGCTTCCCGCTGACGCCTTATAACCGCGCGACCTTCTATGGCGGCGATGTCGTCGGCTACACCGATTACCCCGCGCACGACGAGTTGGCGCAGGCGTGACCGTCATTGCGAGCGAGGCGACCTGTCCGCCGTAGCTCGAAGAGCGAAGGCGGAAGCAATCCACCTCGCCGCGTAAAGAAAGAATGGATTGCTTCGTCGCTTCGCTCCTCGCAATGACGAAATATGGGGACTTGATATGTTTCCCGAGCTCGACGCACCGGAAAAGAAAAAAGCAAAACCAGTGGCGGTGGGCAAACCCGCCGCCGGCCAATGCCTGTGCGGCAAAGTCTGCTTCGAGATCGACGTGCCGGCGCGCTGGGCCTGGCACGATCATACGCCGTCGAGCCGCCGCGCGCATGGCGCGGCCTACGCGACCTATGTCGGAAGCTGGCGCAAGCGCTTCCGCATCACCAAGGGCAAGACGTCAATCACGCGCTATGAAGACAAGGCGACCAGGACCGCGCGCAGCTTCTGCAGCAGTTGCGGCACGCCGATCGCCTATGAACGCCCGCGCTCGCCGCACATGGTCAACATTCCGCGCGCGCTGTTCACCGGCCGCACCGGCCGCCAGCCGCTCTACCACATCGCGATCGAGGAGCTGCAGGAGTGGGCCTACACCGGCGAGCCCTTGGTGCCGCTGAAAGGTTATCCGGGCGTGGTCTGGCAGCGCTCGAAAAAGAAAAAGCGGATTGATCGCGAGGGGATGTTCTGATCTGCAACGCTTCGCGCGATGCCGAGTCCAGTAACTCGGGGTGCGTCTTACGACTGATGTTCTAGAGGGCAAGATGTATGAAAAGTATACCTCCCATCCAATTGGTCCCCGAGCCGTTAACTGATGAGGCTCGAAACCTGCCAAAATTCAAATGGGCTTCCAAAGAAATCGGGACGCGGCATCGGCTTGGCGGCGAGCCGCAATTCCTCCAAAACGAACAATGGCCAGATTGTCCGGCCGGGCACGGAAGGATGACATTTTATGGCCAACTGGATTCCATAAATGACGACATCTGCATTGCTGACTGTGGCATGATTTACGTCTTCATGTGTTTCGATTGTTATGAAGCGACTTCGATAGTTCATTCAAATTGAGACCGGGGCACTGGCCGCGCAGGGCAGCTATGATCTGCCTCCATTGCGCGCCTCTCTCAAGTTTGGTCATCTGTCTTCACCCCGCAGGCCAACGAACCAGCGGGCAGGAGGGAATATGAAAAACAAGATCACCGGGCGCTCGGCCTTTCTCGCGCTGCTGAAGGACGAGGGCATCACGCATCTGTTCGGCAATCCGGGCACCACCGAACTGCCGATCATGCACGCCCTGAAGGATCATCCTGACCTCACCTATGTGATGGCGATGCAGGAGAGCCTGGTGGTCGCGATCGCCGACGGTTACAGCCGCGCCTCGGGCAAGCTTGTCGCCTGCAACGTCCACGTCGCGCCCGGGCTCGGCAACGCAATGGGCTCGCTGTTCAACGCGGCCTTCACCGGCACGCCGATGATCCTGACCGCGGGCCAGCAGGAGCAGGGCCACGGGCTGATGGAGCCGGTGCTGTATGGCCCGCTGGTGCAGATGGCGGAGCCGCTGGTGAAATGGGCCGTCGAGGTGACGCGGCTGGAGGATCTGCCGCGCATCGTGCGCCGCGCCGCCAAGATCGCGACCACGCCGCCGACCGGGCCGGTGTTCATCTCGCTGCCGGGCGACATCCTCAACGCCGAGGCCGGCATCGAGCTCGGCCGCTCCACCCGCGTCGATACCCGCGTCAAACCATCGGACGAAGCGCTGCAGGCGCTGGTCGCGCGCATCCTCAAAGCCGAGCGGCCGGTCATCATCACCGGCGACGAGATCGTCAAGAGCGACGCGCTGAAGGAAGCCGCGCAGTTCGCGGAGGCGCTGGGCGCGCCGGCCTATCAGTGTTCGACGCCCTACGGCGCGCACTTCCTGTCGGAAAGCCCGTGCTTCATGGGCGCGCTGTCGCGCCTGCAAAAGCAGGTTCGCGAAGTGCTGTCGCCGTACGACCTGATGATCGTGCTCGGCGCCGATCCGCTGCGGATGTCGGTCTACAGCGAAGTCGATCCGCTGCCCGATGGGCTTGGCATTGTGCAGATCGGCCTGGTCGACTGGGATCTCGCCAAGAACTACGGCGCCGAGATCGCGCTCAAGGCTGATGTGAAGGAAACCCTGCGCGCGCTGGTGCCGGCGCTGAAAGCGGCCGGTGGCGGCGCGCTTGAGACACGTGCGAAGCAGGGTGTGGCCGCGCTGGCGCCAAAGAACTGGACCGCGAAACGGAAGCCGCTGATCGAACAGATATCGAAGACCAGCACCAAATCGCCGATCGATCCGGACTGGCTGGCGCTGCAGGTGGTTGAGGCGATGCCGGACAACGCGATCCTGGTCGACGAAGGCCTGACGTCGTCGAGGCAAATCCTGGCGCTGCGGCCGCACCGCGACCGCTACGGCTATCACGCGCTGGCCTCGGGCGGCATCGGCTGGGGCCTGCCGGCTTCCGTCGGCGTCAGCCTCGCCAATCCGGAGCGCCCGGTGGTGTGCTATTCCGGCGACGGCAGCTCGATGTATTCGATCCAGTCGCTATGGACCGCGGCGAACCACAAGCTGCCGCTGACCTTCGTGATCGTCAACAATGGCGGCTACCGCATCATCAAGCAGCGCCTGCTCGCCTTCCACGGCGACGATCATTATGTCGGCATGGACTTCGTCGATCCGCCGGTGGATTTCACCGGGCTCGCCAAATCGCTCGGGCTGGAAGCGATGCGCGTCACCGATCCCGGCCAGTTGAAGTCCGTGCTGTCGTCAGCGATCGGCCGCCCCGGCACCAAGCTGATCGAGGTGATGGTGAGTAATTCGGTGAATTGATTGAATGCTGTCGTAGGGTGGGCAAAGGCGCACTTGCGCCGTGCCCACCATCTATCCAGATCTCGGTCTTCAATGGTGGGCACGCTTCGCTTTGCCCACCCTACGGACTACGGAGACGGTCTACTCCGCCGCCTTCACCCGCGCACCCGGCCGATACTGGCTCGCCGGATGCTGCGCCGTCAGCCTTGCGCGGCCCTCGCCGAACAGCTTCTCGCGCAGCGTGCCCTCGGCATACGCGCTCTTGTATCGCCCGCGACGCGTCAATTCCGGCACCAGCATGTCGGCGATATCCTCGAAATCGCCGGGCGAGGTCGCGAAGGCGACGTTGAGGCCGTCGACGTCGGTTTGCTCGAACCAGGCCTCGATATCGTCGGCGACCTTCTCGGGCGTGCCGACCACGACGGGCCCCGCGCCACCGATGCCGACATGCTCGACGACTTCGCGTACGGTCCAGACCCGGTCCGGATCGGCGCGGGTGACGTTGTCGAGCGCGGTGCGGCCGGCGTCGTTCTGGACGTGGCGGACCTGCTGATCGAGGTCGTAGCTGGAGAAATCGACGCCGGTCCAGCCCGACATCAGCGCCAGCGCGCCCTCGGGATTGATGTGCTTGCGATAGTCGGCGTATTTCGCCTTCGCCTCCGCCTCGGTGCGCCCGAGGATGATCGTCATCATGCTGAACATCAGGATCTCGGCCGGGTTGCGCCCGATCTCGCGTGCCAGGTCACGGATCGCCGCCACGCGCGGCCCGATGATCTTGGCCGACGGGCCCGACATGAACACGCATTCGGCGTGCCGGGCCGCGAACTGCCGGCCGCGCGGCGAGGTGCCGGCCTGGTACAGCACCGGCGTGCGCTGCGGCGACGGCTCGCTCAGATGAATCGCGTTGAGCCGGTAATGATTGCCCTCATGCGAGATGGGGTGCACCTTCGCAGGGTCGGCGAAGATGCCGCGCGCGCGGTCGCGCAGCACGGCTTCGTCCTCCCAGCTGCCTTCCCAGAGCTTGTAGACCAGCTCCATATATTCATCCGCAACATCGTAGCGGTCGTCATGCGCGGTCTGCTTGTCCTTGCCGGCGCCGCGCGCGGCGCTGTCGAGATAGCCGGTCACCACGTTCCAGCCGACCCGCCCTTCGGTGAGGTGGTCGAGCGTCGACATCCGCCTCGCGAACGGATAGGGCGGCTCGAACGACAGATTGCTGGTGACGCCGAAGCCGAGATGTTTCGTCACCGCCGCCATCGCGGGAATCAGCATCAAGGGTTCGTTCGCCGGGGTCTGCGTGGCGTTGCGCAGCGCCGCGTCGGGGCTGGAGCCGAACACGTCATAGACGCCGAGCACGTCGGCGAGAAACAAGCCGTCGAACCGCCCGCGTTCCAGCGTCTTGGCGAGATCCAGCCAATAGGGCAGGCGGTTATAGCCCAGGGTACGGTCGCGCGGATGGGTCCACAGCCCGGGCGATTGATGCGCCACGCAGTTCATGGCAAAGGCGTTGAGCCGGATCTGCTTCTTCATGATGGTGAGCCTTGGATGTTCCCGGGATACGCCCGTTGCTTCTGTCGGTCACCCGGTCGATGCCGGGTTGTTGGCCGAAATTGTTGCATTCCGGACGGCTTAGCAAGGCCATTTCGGTCGACTATTGCTACTTCCAGTAGACGGATTATCTGGCTACGTTGACGGGCCGATACGTTCACGAGCGCAAAAGGAAAGAGCATGGCAACGAGAGCCGACGCGATTGAAAATGTGCGTCAGCAGTTTCACTCCGGCGAATTTCTCGCCGAGCTCAACCGCCGGGTCGGTTTTCCTACACAGAGCCAGGAACCGTTGCCGGGCGATCCCTTGCGCGCCTATCTCGTCGAAGGACTGCAGCCTGCCTTTGAAGAGCTCGGGTTTTCGACCCGGCTGATCGAGTCGCCGATCGGCAAGGGCCCGTACCTGCTGGCAGACTATCGCGAGGATCCGTCGTTGTTGACGGTCCTCTCCTACGGCCATGGCGACGTCGTGGGTGGCATGGTCGGTGAATGGCGCGACAATCTCAATCCGTGGCAAACCACGACCAAGGGCGATCGCGTCTACGGCCGCGGCACCGCCGACAACAAGGGGCAGCACAGCATCAACATGGCGGCGTTGCGCGCCGTCCGCGAAGCCCGCGGCGGCAAGCTCGGGTTCAATGCCAAGTTCATCATCGAGACCAGCGAGGAGATCGGCTCGCCGGATCTGGCTGAGGTCTGCGAGTCGCTGCAGCAGGAACTTAAGGCCGACCTGTTGCTCGCTTCCGATGGTCCACGGCTTTCGGCGGATCGCCCCACCATCTTCCTCGGCTGCCGCGGCGGCGTGCGCATCCATCTCGACGTCAACCTGCGCGAAGGCGGCAATCATTCCGGCAATTGGGGCGGCCTGCTCGCCAACCCCGCGACCATCCTGGCCAACGCCATCGCCGCGCTGGTCGATCACCGGGGGCGGATGAAGCTCGACATCATGAAGCCGCCGCGCATCTCGAACCTGATCCGCGCAGCACTTGCCGATGTGGAGGTCGAGCCCACGGCGGATGAGCCGCAGGTCTCCGAGAATTGGGGCGAGGATGGCCTGTCGGCCGCCGAACGGGTCTATGCCTGGAACACGCTGGAAGTGCTGGCGATGTCATCGGGCAATATCGAGCAGCCGGCGAACGCCATCCCGGGGGTAGCTCGTGCCGTGCTGCAGCTTCGCTTCGTGGTCGGCACCGAATACGAAAAGGTCGTCGACGCTGTCAGGACCTATCTGCACGCCAATGGCTTTCCGATGGTTGATGTCAGCGGGCAGCAGAGGTTTGGCGCGTCGCGCACCGATTTGGATAGCCCCTGGGTCAACTGGGCGGCGAACTCGATCCGGCAGACCACCGGAAAGGCGCCGGCGATCCTGCCGAATATCGGCGGCTCGCTGCCCAACGGCGTCTTTGCCGAAGGGCTCGGTCTGCCGACGATCTGGATTCCGCATTCCTATCCCGGCTGCTCGCAGCACGCACCGGATGAACACATCCTCCTGCCGGTCACCGAGGAAGCGCTGGCCATCATGGCGGGCCTGTTCTGGGATCTGGGCGAGATGCCGCGTAAATCGTGATGCCGTTAATGGTTCGTGTGACGGAATAAGAACGATGCTGCGGCGCGAAAACGCCGTTTCACGCTATAAAATTTAGCTCCGCGTATCGTCAGGCGAAATAATGCTCTGTCGCGCGCGCGCCGCGCTCTCTAGGATCAGGGGAGCGCGATGCGGGGAAGGGCGGCATGAACGCGACGTCACCCAAGAAGAAGCCATCGCTGTCCGTCGCCGGGCAGCCGGCCAATTTCAACGCCATCCAGAAGGTCTGCGCGATCCTGCGCGTGCTGGCGCAGAACTCGCCGCTGCGGCTCACCGAGATCGCCGACGCCACCTCGCTGAACAAGGCGACGGCGCTGCGCATCCTCGGCTCGCTGATCGAGGAGGGTTTTGTCACCCGCGTGACCGGCGCAAAAACCTACGAGCTCGGCCAGGAGGCGCGGGTGATGGCGGTCAGCGCGCGCCGCACCGTCGACATCGCCGAACTGGCGCAGCCGAGCCTGCTGCGGCTTTCGGAGCGATCGGCCGATACCGCGCTGTTGTCGGTGCGCAGCGGCGTCGAGGCGCTGTATCTGGCGCGTTCCGTCGGCAGCCATCCGTTGCAGCCCAATTACCTGCAGATCGGCAGCCGCCGGCCGCTCGGCGTCGGCGCCGGCAGCCTTGCGCTGATGGTGTGGCTGCCGGATGCCGAGATCGACGCCATCATCGAAGTCATCATGCCGCGGCTGGCGAAATCGCCGCGCATCACATCGAAATATCTGCGCGAGCGGATCATAGCTGCCCGCAAGCATGGCCATACCGTGCAGATCGACGCCGCCCTTCCCGGCATGGGCGGGGTCGGCGTGCCGATCCGCGACGATGCCGGGCAGGTGATTGCGGCGCTGAGCGTCGGCGCCTCCAGCGACCGGATCAGGCGGCGCGAAACCGAGCTTGCGGAGATGCTGAAGAAGGAAGCGCTGATCCTGACACGGGCAATGGCGCAGCCGGCGAAACCGGGTGCGCTGAAGGTGATCAAGACGGGCTAGAGCGTTTTCGAGCGAAGTGGATACCGGTTCGCGTGAAGAAAACGCGTCAAAACTAGAGTCTAGAGATTCGGTTCTGATTCTATCAGAACCGAATGCTCTAGCGGGCTTGAGGGATCAAACCCCTTCATCCAGCGCGACCAGCTCGCGCTTCTTGCGCAGCGAGGGCAGTAGCGGTCCGACCAGCAGCACCACCGCAAGCGCCAGGCAGGTGGCCGAGATCGGCCGTGTCACGAAGGTCATCAGGTCGCCCTGGGAGAGGATCAGCGATTTGCGCAGGTTGTTCTCCAGCATCGGCCCGAGCACGAAGGCCAGCACCAGCGGCGCCGGCTCGTAGCCGAGCTTGCGCATGAAATAGCCGATCACGCCGAACGCGATCATGACGTAGACGTCGAACACGTTGTTGCTGGAGCAATAGACACCGATGATCGTGAACAGGACGATCAGCGGGAACAGGATGTTGTACGGCAGCTTCAGCAGCTGAACCCACATCCCGATCATCGGCAGATTGAGCACCAGCAGCATCACATTGCCGATATACATGCTGGCAACGATGCCCCAGAACAGGCCCGGGTTCTGGGTGATCAGCAACGGGCCGGGCTGCAGCCCGTGGATCACGAACGCCCCTAACAGTAATGCCATCACCACGTTCGGCGGGATGCCCAGCGTCATCAGCGGAATGAAGGCGCCGCCAGCCGCGGCATTGTTGGCGGCTTCGGGTCCCGCCACGCCTTCGATCGCGCCATTGCCAAAACGCTCCGGCGTTTTCGACAGCCGCTTCTCCAGCGCGTAGGACGCAAATGACGAGATCACAGCGCCGCCGCCCGGCAGGATGCCGAGGAAGAATCCGAGAACGGTTCCGCGTGCGACCGGCCCGGTGCTGACCTTCCAGTCTTCCTTGCTCGGAAACAGCTGCGTGATCTTGGCGTTGATGATGTCGCGCTTGATGGTCTGCTCGGTATTGAACAGCACCTCGGCGACGCCGAACAGGCCCATCACCACGGGGACGAGGCCGATGCCGTCGATCAATTCAATCCGGCCGAAAGTCAGGCGCGGCTGCGCCGTGATGCTGTCCAGCCCGACGAGGCCAAGCACGATGCCGATGCAGGCCATCAGCAGCGCTTTCGCCATCGATCCCTGCGTGAGGAAGGTCAGCACCACGAGGCCCAGCGCCATCAGGCTGAAATAGTCCGCCGGCCCGAACGCGATCGCGACACTGGCCAGCGACGGCGCCACCAGCATCAAGGCGATCAGCGCGAAGGTACCGGCGATGAAGGAGCCGAACGCAGAGATGCCGAGCGCCGGCCCGGCGCGACCTTGTTTCGCCATCTGGTGGCCGTCGATGCAGGTGACGACGGAAGCGGCTTCGCCCGGGATGTTGACCAGGATCGACGTGGTCGAGCCGCCATACATCGAGCCGTAGTAGATGCCGGCCATCATGATGATGCCGGATTCCGGCGTTCCCGACAGCGTGATCGGCAGCAACAGCGACATCGCCGAGATCGGCCCGATCCCCGGCAGCACGCCGACCAGCGTGCCGATGAAGACGCCGATGAAGCAATAGACCAGATTGACCGGCAACAGAGCGATGCCGAAACCGTGCGCGACGTTGATGAGCGTATCCATATCGCGGTCAACCGATTTCAAAGATGCCCGAAGGCAGCTGGATCAAAAGCAAACGTTTCAGAATCCACCACATGCCGAGCGGAGCGAGCACGGCAATCGGGATCGCCAGCGACCAGCGCACCGGATCGATCAGCCGCAACAGCAGCACCATCAACGGGATCGACGACAGCAGAAAGCCGAACGTATCAAGCGAGAAGGCAAATGCGGCGAGGCAGGCGATGACGATCAGCGGCTTGGTCCAGCGCGCATTCTCCCAGCGCGAACCGAAAGTCGGTCCGCCCTCGGTGAGCGACGCAATGATGATCGATGCCGCGAACAGGCACATCAGGATGCCGGTGTAGAACAGCACGTAGCCGGAGCCGGGATCGTTGATGGTGCCCAGTTTCAGCTTGAGCCCGGACCGGATGACGAAAAGGCCGAGCCCGAGCCCGATCAACCCACCCCACAATTCGGAATTGTTGAAGCGGAATTTGACGTTGCTGTTATTGCTCATGGATTGTTCTCTCAGCCGTTCCCCGGACGCTGCGCAGCACCATAAGCGCGTTTACGCGTGTCATCCACACGCGATGGTGATGCGCTGCAGAGCCGGGGTCCATCTTGCTGTGTTGTGGGTCCCGGCTCTGCGGGGCAGCGCTTCGCGCCGCACCGCGTCCGGGACACGAGGATTGTCTATTCTACTTCTTCGCCAGTCCCAGCGTTTCGATCACCTTGCGTTCGGAATCGGTGATCTCGGCGACGAATTTCTTGTAGTCCTCGGTGTTCTTGTAGTTCGGCACCATGTCGTATTTGGCAAGCGTCGCGATCACGGCGGGATCATCGAGCGCCTTCTTGAAGGCGTCGTGCAGCTTGGCGACGATCTTCGGATCCATGCCCTTCGGGCCCGCGATTCCGAACGGAGAATCATAGACCATGGGGTAGCCGAGCTCCTTCAGTGTCGGCACGTTGGGGAAATTCGGCGACCTCACCGAGGTCCACACCATCAGGAGACGTAGCTTGCCGGCATCGACCAAGGGGCGCCATCCGGTCGAATCCGCCTGCAGCATGGTGTGCTGGCCGAGCACCGCGGCGTTGGTTTCCGCGCCGCCCTTGAACGGCACCTGCGTCAGCTTGACGCCGGCCAGCGTTGCGATCTGTTCCATACCGATATGGAGCGACGTTCCGGCGCCCGGTGTCGCGTAGGTCACCTTGCCGGGATTTTGCTTGGCGAAGTCGACGACATCCTTCCAGGTCTTGAACGGCGATTCGGCACTGGTAGTGACGCCAAAGGTGTAGCCGGTGAGGTGAATGATGTAGCTGAAATCCTTGGCAGGATCCCACGACACCTCCTGCATCAGCGGCAGGCGGAAGACGGTGATCGGCAACTGCCCGATGGTGTAGCCATCCGGCTTGGCGGCCGCGGCCATGGTGGCCGGGCCGACCGTTCCGCTGCCGCCCGCCTTGTTGTCGATTGCGATCGGCTGGCCGAGAACCTTCGAGGCGCTTTCGGCGATTGCGCGCATCGTGAGGTCGGTCGATCCGCCCGCCGGCCACGGCACGATCAGGGTGATCGGCTTGGTGGGATATTCCTGCGCGCCCGCGGCAGCGGATATCAGCATGCCGACGGCGGCGACAGCGAACATCAAACGGCTTGGTCTCGACATCTCAAACTCTCCCTTGCAGCCCCGCTGGAAGCGAGGGCTCTTTGTTTCTCTTTGATGCCTTCAATCTTCCCTGAAAACGCAGGAGAAGAAAAGCGCGTTGACCGCGCTAACGTATGCAATCGGCTCAGCAATTGGCTGGAATTGACATCTGCGACAATTGGTCTGCCGCGGCATCCCGAGATACGGAATTTAATGGGTCGTCGTGTGCGGGAAGCATTGTTGCACGGCGTCAACGCCGTGCCGCAAACCTTGCGAGCAGGGAATGTTCGGGCCATCATGTCGCGATGTTTCCCCGATGCCGTTACTGCCGGAAACCTCCTGGAGCACATGAGTTCAGCGTTGAACGCGACTGACACTGCGGTTATCAAGGCATTCGCGACAATCCCCGCGCTGCTCGATCAGCCGCCGGCGCTGATCGTTCGCGGCCGGTTCCTCGATTGCGAATGTCTGCTCGGGCCAACCGGCCATCCTTTTCAGCCCCCATCCGTGCCGGCCGCATCGTCGACCTGACGCCCGCGCCGGTGCTGATGCGCTCCTGGCGGTTTTCCTATCGCACCTCGCCCGCGGCCTGGGCCGCGTACTGGCAACCCGCGCCGCGGCCGGGCTGGCATGATCTGCTCGCTCTGACCAAGCGCGGCGAGGCTACTATCGAGGGCGATCTGCATCCCTTCATGACGCATCTGCAATATTTCAAGGATGTGCTGGCATTGCCGCGGCAGCATTTCGCGGTGGCGGCATCATGAGCGCCTATGTCGAGCCGATGATCGGCCGCTATGTCCATGTCGACATCGGCGGCGAAATGCATCGGATCTATTTCGAGGAAAACGGCGCCGGCATTCCGCTGGTGTGCCTGCACACCGCGGGCTCCGATGCCCGGCAATGGCGGCATCTGCTCGCCGACGCGGAGTTTGCGAAGCATTTTCGGATCATCGCCTTCGACATGCCCTGGCACGGCAAATCGAATCCGCCGGCGAGTTGGACCGGCGAGGAATATCAGCTCACCACCGCGCGCTACACCGAAACCATCCGCGCCTTCTGCAAGGCGCTGAAACTGGACAAGCCGGTGGTGATGGGCTGCTCGATCGGCGGCCGCATCGTGCTCAATCTCGCGATCGATCACGCCGCCGAATTCCGGGCGCTGATTGGGTTGGAAGCCGCCGATTTTCAGGCTCCGTGGTACGATACCACATGGCTCAACCGCCCCGACGTTCATGGCGGCGAAGTCTGCGCCGCGCTGGTGTCGGGTCTGATTGCGCCTCAGGGCCCACAAGCGGCGCGGACCGAGACGCTATGGGGTTACAAGCAGGGCGGACCCGGCGTCTTCAAGGGCGATCTGTATTTCTATCGGGTCGACGGCGATCTGCGCGGCCGGGTCGAGAACATCGACACCGATGTGTGCCCGCTGTTTCTGCTCACCGGCGAATATGACTTCTCCTGCACGCCGGAAGATACCAAGCGCACGGCGGCCGCGATCAGGGGCGCCCATGTCACCATCATGGAGCAGCTCGGCCATTTTCCGATGAGCGAGAACCCCGAACAGTTTCGTCGTTACATTGAACCGGTGCTGGCCCAGATAGTCGCGTCGGCTAAAGCCACCGGCTAGCAGCCGTCGCCGCTTCAAGCCGCGCGGTGCAAGGCGAAGGGTCCGCCTTCGATCACCGGCGGCCTGCGATCAATCAAATCCGCCGTCAGCCGCGCGCTGCCGCAGGCAAGCGTCCAGCCGAGCATGCCATGGCCTGAATTGATGAACAGGCCATCAAGCGGCGACCAGCCGATGATTGGGCGGCTGTCGGGCGTCATCGGGCGAAGCCCGCACCAGGGCTGGACGTCGCCGCTCGCGTCGATACCGAGCAACTCGGCTGAAGCGTGGCGCAGCGTGTCGATGCGCCTGAAATCGATCCTGGCATCACCACTCTCGAGGTCGGCGATGCCCGCGACCCTTATCGTCGTCCGTTCGCCGGACGTGAGCGGCGCGAACACCAGCTTGCGTTCCATATCGGTGACGCTGTGGCGAAGCGCGTGGGTATCGTCAGGCGGTGTCAAGGTGATGCTGTAACCCTTGACCGGATAGATCGGCAGGTAGAATCCGCAAGCGCGCGCAAAGGCACGCGATGCCGCGCCCATGCACAGCACAAAGCGGTCCGCCTGCACACGCCCTTTTGTGGTCTCGACCGCGAAGAGGCGGCCGCCCGATCGAACCGGCCCAACCACCGGCGCGCCCAGCAGCCATTCGATGTTGCTTCGCTGCTTCATGCGGGCCGTGAGCGCGGCGCAGAACGCCGCACAATCGCCGACTTGCTCGGAGGCCGTGTAAACCCCGCCCGCGAGCTCGCGCACGTCGAGTTTGAGTCCAGGCTCCAGCGCCAGGCACTCGGCAGGTGTCAGAACCTGTTGCTGGTCATCACCGGTGCCCATCCTGGCAATTGCGGCTCGCGCCGTGTCGAATTCCTTCCGGGTCCGGAATACGACGAGCTTACCCGCAGTCTTCAATCCGAACGCGAGCCCAAGGGCCTCGGACAGCTGCGCCAACTCGCTCCGGCTCAAGGCGGCGAGCGCAAGTTGGGCGCCAATGGTCTCTTGCACGGCGTTCGAGCGGCAGGCGAGCAGGAAACGCGCGCCCCACGCCACCAAAGCAGGGTCCAAGCCGGGCCGAATGCGAATGGGCGAACCCTTCGACATCAATAGCGATGGAAGCTTCATCAACAGCGCCGGCGAGGCCAGCGGCGCCACGAAGGCGTAGCTGAGCTGGCCGCCATTCGCAGCGCTGGCGTCTGCCCCGGTGGAAACGTTGCGGTCGACGACGATGACATCATGTCCGGCTTCGGCGAGGCGCCATGCTGTGGTGAGGCCGATGACGCCGGCGCCGAGCACACAAATTTTCATTTCGATGTCTCTTTTTGAAACGGCCGCCCGATCGAAACGTAGCTTGACCGGGACGAATTGGATGGTGTGGACACCGCCAGACTAGGCCGTTCACTCGCCGCCACTGATGCGAAGGTCGCATAATGCAAAACTTGCATCATCGGCCGCGGCGTAGCACGCTAGCGATGGTGGTGGTTTTGGGCGGGTTGCGGGCCGAGTTATGACAGGGCGCCGATTGATCGGGATGGACCATTCGGCGACGGCCGGGCGCCGTGATGCAAAGCTTGCATTGGTCAAGGCGCATGCCGATTGGCTAGGTTCCGCGCATGGGGGATCACATTCTTGACCGGCAACGAGCACCCGACGCTGTTCGCTGCCTTGCGCTGCCTGGAGCGGCGCGGCAGGTCGGCGCGGCGGCGCCACGCGTCCAGGCAAGGTGCGTGATGGAGCTGCGCTGGCTGCAGGACTTCCTGATGGTGGCCGAGACCGGCAACTTTACGCGGGCGGCCGAGCGACGAAATACCTCGCAGGCCGCGTTCAGCCGCCGGATCAAATCGCTGGAGGCCTGGCTCGGCTTCGATCTGATCGACCGCAGCGTCTATCCGACACAATTGACGCCGCAGGGCGAGCGGTTTCGCGAGCATGCCGGCGAGTTGCTGCGGCAGATGCTGGACGCGCGCGTGGAGCTTGGCGGCAAGCCGGTTCGGCGTCACGAACATATAAGGATCGCGTTGCCGTTTGCGATGGCGACTTCCCGCCTGCCGCATTGGTGGCAGCTCTGGTCACAGGAACGGCGCCTGAGCTGCTCGGTCGTGGTCGGCAATATCCACGACCTCGTCACCTCGCTGGTCTCGAACAATGTCGACCTGATGATCTGTTACCACCACGCCCAGCAGCCGATCCATCTCGATCCGGACCGCTATGAACGTGCGATCCTCGGCACCGAATACCTGCGGCCCTATGCCAGCCAGGCGCTGGTGACGAAGGGGAGTGCCTCGCTGCCCGGCCGGCCGACGCATCCGGTGCCGCTTCTGATGTACTCGCCGGGCGTCTATTTTGCGCGCCTGGTCGATCTCATCCTGGAGAATGCCCCGGTTTCCGGCACCCGGGTGATCGAAAGCGATATGTCCGACGTGCTGTGCGAAATGGCGCTCGCCGGCCGCGGCGTCGCCTGGCTTCCCGAGAGCACCGTGGCGGCATCTGGCCGCAAGGGGCTGACGGCGGTCGGCGGCGACAAATGGGCGCTCCCCTTGTCGATGGTCGCGTTTCGCGATCGTATGAATAGCCAGCGGTCACTAAATCTGTTCTGGTCTGAATTGTGCAGGTATAGTGCCGGACACGATGGCGGCCATCAGGAAAGGTCCGCCGCGAGATCATCGGCCAAATCACCTTCCAGGTCGTCGAGATCGGGTAGATGAGAAATCTCAAACCCATAAGAGGGAGAACCTACGTGAAACACCGTCTGATTATCGGCTGTCTGCTTGCCGGCACGTTCTATGCCGGACCGGCGATGGCGCAACAACTCACCGGAACGTTGAAGAACATCAAGGATACCGGCGCCATCACGCTCGGCTTCCGGGACTCATCGATTCCCTTCTCCTATCTCGATGACAACCAGAAGCCGATCGGCTACGCCATGGACATCTGCTACAAGATCGTCGATGCCGTGAAGAAGGAGCTCAAGCTCGACAAGCTCGAGGTCAAGCTCAATCCGGTGACGTCGTCGACCCGCATTCCATTGCTGGCCAACGGCACCATCGATCTGGAATGCGGTTCGACCACCAACAACGCCGAGCGCCAGAAGCAGATCGCCTACACCAACACCCACTTCCTGACCGCGAGCCGTTACGTCTCGAAGAAGTCGAGCAAGATCAACTCGATCGACGATCTGAAGGGCAAAGCGGTGGTTTCGACATCGGGCACCACCAACATCAAGCAGCTGACCGAAGCCAATGCGGAGAAAAAGCTCGGCGCCAATATCATTCCGGCCAAGGACCACGCCGAAGCCTTCCTGATGGTCGAGACCGACCGCGCGGTGGCGTTCGTGATGGACGACATCCTGCTGGCGAGCCTGGTTGCCGGCTCGAAGGCGCCGGATGACTACGTGATCTCCAAGGACGCGTTCTCCAAGCCGGAGCCCTATGGCATCATGCTGCGCAAGGACGACCCGGCCTTCAAGAAGGTGGTCGATGCCGCCACCGCCGCGCTCTATACGGGCGGCGAGGGCCAGAAGATCTACGACAAGTGGTTCACCCAGAAGATCCCGCCCAAGGGCCTGAACCTGAACTCGCCGATCAGCGCGGAGCTGAAGAACCAGTACGCCAAGCCGTCTGACTCGCCGGATCCGGACGCCTACAAATAAGCAAATAGGTGCTTCTGCCCATGCAATGGCCCAACCATTGCATGGGCACGTTTCAGTGGCGCAGCGGACGGTAGGCCTACGTGAATTATAATTGGAACTGGAGCATCTTCTTCGACCCGGCCCCGGGCGGGACCGGGACCTATTTCCATATGCTGCTGTCGGGACTGTGGCTTACCATCCAGACCGGCATCTTCGCCTGGATCATCGCGCTGATATTCGGCTCGATTGTCGGCGTCTTGCGGACGCTGCCGTCGAAGACCGCCTACTGGATCGGCTTCGCCTGGGTCGAATTCTTCCGCAACATGCCGCTCCTGGTGCAGCTGTTCCTCTGGTTCTTCGTGCTGCCGGAACTGCTGCCGCGCAGCTGGGGGCTGTGGCTGAAGCAGATGCCCAATGCGCCGTTCTATACCGCGGCGATCGGGATCGGGCTGTTCATGTCGGCGCGCGTCGCCGTGCAATTGGCCGCCGGCATCGCCTCGCTGCCGCGCGGGCAAAAGCAGGCAGCGACCGCGCTCGGGCTGACCACGTTGCAGGCCTATCGCTACGTGCTGCTGCCGATTGCGTTTCGAATCATCATGCCGCCGCTGACCTCGGAGTTCCTCAACACCATCAAGAACACGGCGGTCGCGATCACCATCGGCCTGATCGAACTGACCGGCCAGGCGCGGTCGATGCAGGAGTTCTCGTTCCAGGTGTTCGAGGCTTTCACCGCCGCGACCGTGATGTATCTGTTGATCAACGTCATCGTCGTCACCGGCATGCGCTTCCTCGAACGCAGCCTGGCGATCCCCGGCTACATCACGGGGAAATAACCACATGTTCGCCAATTTCGATTTTGACGTCATCCGCCGTTCGCTCGGCTACCTGTTTCTCGACGGCATGGCGTTTACGCTGACCCTGACCGGGCTCTCTGCGCTCGGCGGGATCATCTTCGGCACGCTGATCGCGCTGATGCGGCTGTCCGGTTTCAAGGTGCTCGGCCGCATCGCCGGGCTTTACGTCGACTTCATGCGGTCGCTGCCGCTGGTGCTGGTGATCTTCTGGTTCTATTTCCTGGTGCCTTATGTCGGGCAATGGTTGACCGGCGCGTCGCGCCCGATCAGCGTCGGCGCCTTCACCTCCGCGCTCGTCACCTTCATCATGTTCGAGGCGGCGTATTTTTCCGAGATCATGCGCGCCGGCATCCAGTCGATCTCCAAGGGCCAGCCTGCCGCGGCCAATGCGCTCGGCATGACCTACGCCCAGACCATGCGCTACGTCGTGCTGCCGCAGGCGTTCCGCAACATGTTGCCGGTGCTGCTGACCCAGACCATCGTGCTGTTCCAGGACACCTCGCTGGTCTACGTGCTTTCGATGCCGGATTTCCTCGGCGCGGCGAGCAAGGTGGCGCAGCGCGACGGCCGGCTGGTCGAGATGTATCTGTTCGCGGCGGTGGTCTATTTCACGATTTCCTGCGTCGCCTCGTTCGCCGTCCGGCGCCTGCAGGCGCGTATCAGTATTGTCCGTTAGGGAACGCGCATGATCGAAATCAATCACGTCAATAAATGGTACGGGCCGACCTTCCAGGCGTTGAAGGATTGCACGACCAAGGTCGCCAAGGGCGAAGTGGTTGTCGTGTGCGGTCCGTCAGGCTCGGGCAAGTCGACGCTGATCAAATGCGTCAACGCGCTGGAGCCGATCCAGGAAGGCGAGATCATCCTCGACGGCATCAAGGTCAATGATCCCAAGACCGACCTGCCGAAGCTGCGCGCCCGCGTCGGCATGGTGTTCCAGCATTTTGAGCTGTTCCCGCATCTGAGGATCATCGAGAATCTGTGCCTGGGGCAGGAGAAGGTACTGGGCCGGTCCCATGACGAGGCGATGGCCAAGGGCGCCAAGCTGCTCGACCGCGTCGGATTGAAGGTTCATGCCAACAAATACCCGGCCGAACTGTCAGGCGGACAGCAGCAGCGTGTGGCGATTGCACGCGCGCTGGCGATGGATCCGATCGCCATGCTGTTCGACGAACCGACCTCGGCGCTCGATCCCGAAATGATCAGCGAAGTGCTGGACGTGATGGTCGATCTGGCCCGCGAGGGCATGACTATGATGGTCGTGACCCACGAAATGGGCTTTGCCCGAAAGGTGGCGCATCGCGTGATCTTCATGGATCAGGGCGAGATCGTCGAGGATGCATTGAAAGACGACTTCTTCGGCAAGCCGCGCAGCGACCGCGCGCAGAAATTCCTGTCGAAGATTCTGTCGCATTAAGCGCCACCGTCATTCCGGGATGGTCCGAAGGACCAGACCGCAGGTGCGCAATTGCGCACCGGGGAATCTCGAGATTCCGGGTTCGATGCTTCGCATCGCCCCGGAATGACCGCGAAGGTTTATCAGTACGAACAATTTGCGTATAAGGTCCGCCGCACTCACGTCATCGCCCTCAGGAGACTTCGCTTGGAACAGATCGCTTACGTCAACGGTTCATTCGTGCCCATGGCCGACGCCAAGGTGTCGATTCTCGACCGCGGCTTCCTGTTTGCTGATGGCATCTATGAGGTCGCAGCGGTGCTGGACGGCAAACTGATCGACAATGCGTCGCATCTGGCGCGGCTGGAGCGTTCGGTCGGCGAGATCGAGCTGGCACTGCCCGAGACCATCGAGCGGATTCAGGAAATCCAGAAGGAGCTGGTGACGCGCAACAATCTCGTCAACGGCATGGTCTATCTGGAAGTGACGCGTGGCGCCGACACCGGTCGCGATTTTGCGTTTCCAAAGGGCGTCAAGCCGACGCTGATCATGTTTACCTCCGTCAAGGACATCATCAACGCACCGTCGGCCAAAACCGGCATCGCCGTCATCACCGTGCCTGATCTGCGCTGGACCCGCCGCGACATCAAGAGCGTAGCGCTGCTGGCGCAAGTGCTGGCAAAGCAGGCCGCAGCCGTAGCCGGCGCCGGCGAGGCCTGGATGATCGAGGACGGCAAGGTCACCGAGGGCGGCTCGTCCTCGGCCTTCATCCTGACGCAGGACGACGTGCTGGTGACGCGACAGAACGGCAGCGAGATCTTGCCGGGCTGCACCCGCAAGGCGGTGGTCAAGCTCGCCCAAGAGCGCCAGCTCCGGATCGAGGAGCGCGCGTTTACGGTGGACGAGGCGCTCGCCGCGAAGGAAGCCTTCATCACCAGCGCCACCGTGTTCGTGCAGGCGGTGGTATCGATCGACGGCAAGAAAGTCGGGACCGGCAAGCCCGGCCCGATGACCGATCGCCTGCGCGAAATCTATGTCGAGTTCGCCAAGGCGACGGCGGTTTAGGCGCTGCCGGTCTTCGGCTTCAATATCGATGTGGGGCGCCGCCAGATTTACGGGCATACGGCCCTGATCGACCGCGAACTTTGGTGGATGCGAACATGAGAATTCGGCGCCACACGAAGAGCCTTGTTGCGTTGCTCGTGCTAGTCGCGGTTTCCGTCGTGTCGAATACGGACGCCTTCGCCGCCTATCCCGAACGGACCATCAGGATCGTGGTGCCGTTCGCACCGGGCGGCGGCACCGACGTGATCGCGCGGACGCTGGCGCAGGAGATGGCCAAGGATCTCGGCGCTTCCATTATCATCGAGAACAAGCCGGGCGCGGGCACCATCATCGGCACGCAGTCGGTCGCGGCCAGCGCGCCTGACGGTTACACGCTGTTGATGGGGACCTTTGCCAACGCGGTCAATCCAAGCCTGAACGCGAAGCTGCCTTACGATGCGCATAAGGATTTTGCGGCGGTTGCGTTGATCGCGCGTTCCTTCAACCTCGTCGTGGTCAATCCGGCGTCGCCGATCAAATCGATCGGCGACCTGATTGCGGTGGCCAGGGCCGAGCCCAATAAATTGTCGTACGGCACCTATGGCACCGGCACCTCGGCGCATCTGGCCGGCGAATTGTTCAAGCACATGGCCAAGGTCAACCTGACCACCGTGCCCTACAAGGGCGCGGCGCCCGCGATCACCGACCTGCTCGGCGGACAGATCCAGGTGATCTTCACCACGGTCGCCAGCGCCGCCTCGCTGGTCGCGGCCGGCCAGTTGCGCGCGATCGCGGTGACGTCGGCCGAGCGCTCGCCGGCCTTCCCGGAATTGCCGACGGTGTCGGAAGCCGGTGTTCCCGGTTACGCGGCCGAAGCCTGGTACGGCCTGTACGCGCCCGCCAAAACGCCGCCAGAGATCATCGACCTCCTGAACAAGTCGGCCGCCAAGGCCGTCCAGTCGGAGGCGTTCAAGAAACTCGGCGTCAACGAAGGCCTCGTCATGGTGGCAGAGCCGCCCGCAGCACTCGACCGCTATTTCAGCGTCGAGGAAACGCGCTGGCGCAAGGTGATAGAGGACGCCGGGATCAAGATCGAATAGGCGCCCTAGAGCCCCGTTCCGATGGAATTGGAACGGGGCTCTGGATTCTTGTTTTGACGCGTTTTCTTGACGCGAACCGGAGTCCACTTCGCTGGAAAACGCTCTAACGTTTATCCGCCACGAACCTGTTACGCAGGGTACCGATGCCGGTGATGTCGATCTCGACGACGTCGCCGGCCTTCAGATCCGGCGAGGCGCCGTCGGTGCCCATCCAGATCACGTCGCCCGGCCACAGCGTGAAATATTTCGTCAGTTCGACGATGAACGGCACGATGCCGAAGATCATCTCGTTGGTACGGAAGCGGCCGGTTTCCTTGCCGTTGACCCGGATCGCGGTTTCCATCCGGTCGAGGTCGACGTCGGTTTCGATCCAGGGCCCCATCGGCTTGAAGGTGTCGGCGTTCTTGGATCGCCACAGGCTGCGATCGGCCTTCTGCCAGGTCCGTTCGCTGACGTCGTTGCCGATGGTGTAGCCGAACACGCAGGACATCGCGTTGGCTTCGGTCAGGTGTTTTGCCTTCTTGCCGATGACGACGACGAGTTCACCCTCGTAATGGATTTTCTCGGTCGCGGTCGCCGGGATCACCACGTCCTCATCATGGGCGATCAGCGCGTTCTGCGCGCGATAACCGATCTCGGGGCGGTCCGGGACGTTCGGAACCGTGCCGGCCTTGTCGGCGGCTTCCTTGAGATGCTTCAGATAATTCAGGCCGACGCAATAGAACGTGCGCGGGATCAGCGGCAGTTCGATCTTCACGTCCTTGAGTGCATGGGTTTGCGCGCTGCGCTGCCATTCGCCGAACGGATCGCCGCTGACTGACATGACCTTGTCGCCCTCGACGAGGCCCCAGGATGTGTTGCCGGCGGCGGTGAATTTGAGCCAACGCATGAAGTGTCCTTTGCTTTATTCGGCTGCGGCCTGCGGCTTGGCCTTCCAGGCGCCGGCGGCGGTGCGCGGCAGGCCTAGATTCTCGCGCAACGTCTTGCCGGCATAATCCTTGTGGAACAGGCCGCGCCGCTGCAGTTCCGGCACGACATGCCTGACGAAGTCGGCGTAGGAGCCGGGCACGATGGTGGCGGCGATGACAAAGCCGTCGCAGCCGCGCTCGACGAACATCTCTTCGAGTTTGTCCGCGATCTCCTTCGGGCCGCCGACGATCGCGTCCTGCACCTGGCCGCGGCCGGAGAAGGTGACGAAGTCGCGCGCGCTGGGATTGGTCTTGCCTGAATTCTTGAGCACGCCGTCGCGAATGCCCAGGATGCCCTGCATGCTCTTGAGCTCTTCTGTTGTCAGGGGCTCGTCGAGCGGTTTGGAGGCGAAGTCGTAGTTCAACGCTTCCGCGAGCAGCGACAGCGCATCGATCTCCAGCGGCAGCTTGTTGATGATTGCCATCTTGTCTTCGGCTTCGGCCTTGGTTGCGGCGCAGACAGGCGTGGTGAGGTTGCAGAGGCGCATCTGGTCGGGGTCGCGGCCAGCCTTTACGGCTTCATTGCGAACCGCCGCATAACCTTCCTTGGCGGCGGCCACGTTGCGCGCGGCGGTAAAGATCACCTCGCCCCATCGCCCCGCAAAGCGCTGGCCGCGGCCGGACGCGCCAGCCTGGATGATGACGGGATGACCCTGCGCCGAGCGCGGCACGGTGAATGGACCGCGCGACTTGAAGAATTGGCCCTTGTGGTCGAGCCGCCTGACCTTGGCCGGATCGGCGAAGCGGCCGCTGTTCTTGTCCATGATCAGCGAGCCGTCTTCCCAGGTGTCCCAATGGCCGAGCACGACTTCCATGAATTCGTCGGCGCGGTCGTAGCGGAAGTCATGCTCGAGATGGGCATCCTTGCCCATGTTGTGGGCCTCGCCGTCATTGAGCGAGGTGACCACGTTCCAGCCGGCGCGTCCGCCTGTCATCAGATCGAGGGTGGCGAAGCGGCGCGCGACATCGAACGGCTCGAAATAGGTGGTCGAGCAGGTCGAGGCCAATCCAAGTTTCTCGGTGACCATGCCCATCGTGGTCAGTACCACGATCGGATCCATCTTCACGCAGCGGATGCCGTATTCGACCGTGTGGGCGTGGTCATTGCCGTAGCGGTCCGGCATTGCCAGGCGATCGTCGAAGAACGCCATGTGGAATTTGCCGGCTTCCAGAATCCGGGCGATCTCCTGATAGTAATCGGCCGACATCGAATCGTCGCGCGATTCCGGGTGCCGCCAGGAGCTCGGCAAATTGGTGCAGTTCTGCGCCTGCAGGAAGCCGACCATCGCCATTTGCCGTGTCATATCGTTCTCCCTGTATCGGCCAAGCGCGGCTTCATGTCAGATCGAGTTCGGCCGCGAGCTTGTACTCGCTGGCCAGCGCCCGCAATTTGTCCCAGGTCGCGTCCTCGATTTCGATGCCGGAAGCCTTGCGCTGCTGTTCGCGGATATATTCGACCTCGCCGGGATAGAACACGCCGGTGGAACCTTCGGACGTTGGCGTCTGCTTCAGATAGCGCGCGAATTCGGCGACTTCCTTCTTGAAATCCTTCAGCGGCCGGAACGCCGCGACGTTGAACACCGCCATGAAGCATCCGTCATTGTGGCGGCCGGTCGGCTCGACGCCGAAGCCCAGCCCGGTGAGCAGCCCGCACAACACCTCGACCATCGCGGCAAGGCCGCTGCCCTTGTAACCCTCGCTGCCGCCGAGCGGCAGCAGGGCGCCGCCCTTCTTGTATTCCCTGGGGTCGGTGGTGTGCCGTCCCTCGGCATCGACGATCCATCCCTTCGGGATTTCCTCGTGGCGCGACACGGCCAGCGCAATCTTGCCGGCGGCGACGGCCGAGGTTGCCATGTCAAGATAAAACGGCGCGTCGAGATCAGAGGGAACGGCAATCGAGATCGGGTTGGTGCCGAGCCGTGCCTCGCGGCCGCCGAACGGCGCCACGATCTTCGGCGAGCGGCCGGAGTCGGCGGTCGCAATGCCGATCATGCCCTCCTGCATCGCCATCAATGGATAGGCGGCGAGCCGACCGACATGGCTCTGGCGAAACACCGTGCAGGCCGCGACATTGGCGGTCTTCGCCTTCTCGATCGTCAGCGCCATCGCCTTGGCGTTGACGTGAAACCCGAAACCCCAATGGCCGTCGATCACGGTCGTGGTCGGCGATTCCTGCACGATGGTCCACTTCGCCCCGGGCACGATATGGCCGGCCTTGACGCGGTCGATATAGGTCGGGATCGCGATGATGCCGTGGGAATCGTGGCCGGCGAGGTTGGCGTTGACGCAGCCGACGGCGACCGCTTTGGCTTCCTCGTCCGATGCGCCGGCGGCCCTGAGCAGTGCCGCGCCGATGCGTGTGAGACGGTCGGCCTGAACGATCGGCATGGGTTTCCTCATCGAATGCCCGCGAGCAGCGGGTCTTGCTTGTTGTTGTCGAAGCATGGTCTCAAAGCGGTGGCGGGAGAGCAAGGGCAGAATATCCGTACCGGGCATGCCCGTGAGGCGGGCTCGCGCGGTTCGGATTTCATCTGACGAAAATTGGCTGCCGCGCCGCCCAGGCCGTTGGCCGCCGGAGGCACCGCCGCTGCCATGGCTGATAAATCGTGAACGGAACCGTAGTTCTTCGGAGGACGGCCTTGCGATGTTGGGCAGGCATTTACTCTGAATCGCAACTTCCACCCGCCAATAACGACCATTTAGGCCTCTCCCGCGCATAAAATCCCGTGGGGCAGCAGGCCCGTATTGTCTGCTGGGAGTTCGAGAGCCGTGAAGACCAGTATCGCGCGTACATTTGCGGCGTTGAATGCGACCAACGAAGCGATCCTGTACGCGAAATCACCGGAAGAACTGTACGAAAAGGTCTGTGAAGCCGCTTTCTCCAGCGGGGACTTCCTGGCGACCGCCGTCTTTTTGCTGGACCCGGATACCAATCTGCTTCGGTTTGCGGCCGGCTTCGGCGAAGACACCGCAAGGCTGCGCGGCATCGACATTTCGATCCTGGCCGATACCCCGGAGGGCTCGGGGGTTTGCGGTCAGGCCTTTCGCGATCAGAAGCTCTGCGTCAGCAACGATTATCTCAGCGACGCGCATTCGCTGGCCTGGCGCCAGGGCGCCGCGGCCGGACTGGTCGGCGCGGCCGCGGGGTTGCCGCTGACCTGCAACGGCCGCAGCATCGGCGTCTTCCTCGTCACGCGGCGCGAAGTCGGGTCGATCGACGCCCCGGTCGTCGCATTGCTCGAACGCATGTCGGCGAACATTTCATTCGCCCTCGACAATTTCGATCATGAAGCTGCGCGCAAGGACGGCGAGCGGACGATGCGGCGGCTGAACCGCATGTTCGGCGCCATCAGCGCGACCAACGAAGCGATTCTTCGTGCCAAGACCGAACAGGAACTTTATCAGCGCGTTTGCGATGCCGCCGTTTACAGCGGAAAGTCGGTCGCGACGGTGGTCCTGCTGTCAGAACCGGCTTCGATCTGGCTGAAGCCTGCGGCCGGCACCGGCGAAAGCCTCGATCTGCTGACCCGGACACGCTTCTCGATCGATGCCGACAATGACTACGGCAAGGGCGTTGCCGGTCAGGCGTTCCGGACGCAGCGGCTTTGCGTCAACCACGATATTACGCTGAGCCGAGTGTGGCAGCAGGTCGGACGCGAGGCCGGCGTCGTTGCCTGCGTCGCCGTGCCCCTGATCAAGGCCGGGCAAAGCGTCGGCGTCGTGATGTTCTTTGTCGGCAAGGCATGGGCGGCGGATGAGGAGATCATCGCGTTGCTGGCGCGGATCGGGGAAAACGTCTCGTTCGCCCTTGAAAACTTTGAACGCGCCAACGCCAAGGCGAAAGCCGACGAACAGAAGGAACGGTTGACGCGGATGTTCGCGGCGCTCAGCGCGACCAATGAAGCGATCATGCGGGCGAGGTCCCGCACCGAGATGTTCGAACTGGTATGCGCTGCCGCAGCACAGGGGGGGCGCTTCAATTCGACCAGCATCCTCCTCGTCAGGTCAGACAGCGATTCCTTCAACATGGTTGCCTCGGCCGGGCCGACGGCGGAAAACGCCCGCCGTCTGAAGGTCTCGATCAGCGCGGCTGTTGCGGAAGGCCGCGGGGTCTGCGGGACGGCGTTCCGTTCCCGGCAGGCCTGCATCAACAACGATTTCCTGGCAGGCCCGCGAAACAATGCGTTCGATCAGGTGATTAACAACGATGGCGCAAGGTCAGGCGCCGCGTTTCCGCTGCTGGTCGAGGAGCGGATCGTCGGTGTGATGCTGTTCATTTCCTCCCAGGCGGACACGTTTACCGCGGAGTTTGCCGAGCTGTTGCAACGGCTGGCCGACAATGTGTCTTTTGCGCTCGAAAGTTTCGATCGCGCCGACGAGAAAGCGAAGACCGAGCGCCAGAAGGAGAGCCTGACACGCATGCTCGCGGCGCTCAGCGCGACCAATGAGGCGATCGTTCGGGCGGGGTCACGCGACGAGCTGTATCAACTGGTTTGCGAGGCGGCGGCGACCGGCGGCAGGTTCACCTCCACCACCATCGCGCTGGCAAAGCCCGGCAGCGATTTCATGGAAATCGTGGCCGGCGCGGGTCCGACCGGCCAGAGCGCGCGGCAGGTCACCCTGTCGATTAATGAAGCGCATCCGGAAGGCCGCGGTGTTTGCGGGATAACGTTCCGCTCGGGCCAGGCCTGTATCTTCAACGACTATCTTACCGATCCGCGTGCCGCGGCATTTCACGCCAAGGCCCGCGAACTCGGCTCCAGATCAGCCGCCGGCTTTCCGCTCTTCGTGCGCGGGCAGGTGGTCGGCGTCATGCTCTACGTCTCCTTGCAAAGGGACGCGTTCACGCCTGAATTCACCGAACTCCTGCAACGGCTCGCCGACAACGTGTCGTTCTCGCTGGAGACGTTCGAGCGCGCCGACGAGAAGGCGAAGACCGAGGAGCAGAAAGAACGTCTGACGCGCATGCTCGCGGCACTCAGCGCGACCAATGAAGCCATCGTGCGGGCAAGTTCGCGCAACGAGTTGTTCGATCTGGTGTGCCAGGCCACCGCAAACGGCGGCAAGTTTACCGCCACTTCCATTGCGCTAACGAGAACCGACAACGATTACCTGGACATTGTCGCGGCCGCCGGACCGACCGCGGCCAGTTCGCGCGAGGTGCGGGTGTCCGCCAATAAGGCCCATCCGGAAGGACGCGGGTCCACCGGCATGGCGATCCGCTCGGGCAAGCCCTGCATCATCAACGACTACCTCGCCGACCCGCGCAGCCAGGTGTTCCATGCGCGCGCCCGCAGGGATGGGACCCGTGCGAGCGCAGCCTACCCGCTGCTGGTGCGGGGGCGGGTCGTTGGCGTCATGATCTTCGTTGCGATCGAGAAGAATACGTTCACGCCGGAATTCTCCGAACTGCTGCAGCGGCTCATCGACAATGTATCGCTGGCGCTGGAGAATTTTGACCGCGCCGACGAGAAGATGCGGGCGGACGAGCGGATCGAATATCTGGCCTCGCATGACAGCCTGACCAACCTTCCGAACCGCGAGATGTTCAACGGGATGCTGCGCCGGGCGATCGATGCCGCGGAGCGCTATCAGCGGTCGTTTGCGGTGCTGTTCATCGATCTCGACCGGTTCAAGGTCATCAACGACTCGCTGGGCCATGACGCCGGCGACATGCTGCTGGTGGAAATCGGGGGCAGGCTGCGTGACGCGCTGCGTACGAGCGACGTCGTGGCGCGGCTCGGCGGCGACGAATTCGTCGTGATTCTGGAAGAGGCCGCCGAACGTCACGAGGTCGAACGCATCGCCGGCGGGCTCTTGTCCGTGTTGAGCCAGCCCTTGCAGCTCAGCGGGCATGAGTGCCACACCACGGCCTCGATCGGCATCGCGATGTATCCGTCTGACGGCGCCGACATGCAGACGCTGACCAAGAACGCCGACATGGCGATGTATCTTGCCAAGGAGGGCGGCAAGAACAGCTTCCGCTTCTTCACCAGGGAGATCAAGGCGCAGTCGATCGAGCGTCTGACGCTGGAGAGCGCCCTGCGCCGCGCGCTGGAGCGCGACCAGTTCTCGCTGCACTACCAGCCGAAGGTCGATATGGCGAGCGGCCAGATCACCGGCGTCGAGGCGCTGTTGCGCTGGAACCATCCCGAACTCGGCCTGGTATCGCCGGGGCAATTCATTCCGCTGGCGGAAGAGACCGGGCTGATCGTGCCGATCGGGCGCTGGGTTCTGACGGAAGCCTGTGCGCAGAACATGGCCTGGCAACGCCGCGGCCTGCGGCCGGTGACGATGGCCGTCAACCTGTCGCCGCGGCAGTTCGCCGACGCCAATTTGTTGCATGATGTCGACGAGGCGTTGCTGGCAAGCGGCATGTCGCCGGTGCTGCTGCAGCTCGAAGTCACCGAAAGCATGGTGATGCGCAACGTGTCGCGGGCGATCAAGGTGCTCGACGCGATCCAGAACCGCGGCATCCGGCTTGCAATCGACGATTTCGGCACCGGCTATTCGTCGATGTCGCTGATGAAGCAATTCCCGATCGACACCATCAAGATCGACCGTTCCTTCGTCCGGGATCTGCCTGTTGATTCAGAGGACCAGGCCATCACGCAGGCGATCATCAGCATGGGCAAGGCGCTGGGGATGACCGTCATCGCCGAGGGCGTCGAGACCATCGAGCAGCAAACGTTCCTGCGCAATCATGCCTGCGATGAAATGCAAGGCTTCCTGTTCAGCAAACCGCTGCCACCGCGGCAGATGGCGGATATGCTTCGGACCGAGCCACTGCTGGCCTCGCCGCCGCTGCAACCCGACGCCGGCGATGCGCGTGAATCGGCTTCGCCTTCAAGGCTGGAAAGCACTGTCATCTGACGGCTGCGCATGCAAATCGCGCACGTCGGAATCCGTGGACCTCACCTTGCGCGAAAAGTCATAGGGCCAGGGCTGGATGACCTGGTCAGCCATGGAATGGAACAGGACGCCCGCGCCGTCGGCGTAAGTCGCGCCATCGGGCAAACCCAATCTGGCGCTCCAACGTTCCGGTAGCGTCAGGGCGATATCCCGTACCTCGACCGCCGGTCCCCACCACCAAGCCGGAGCGGGCGGCCGGTCATCCTCGGCGAGTGCCCGCCATCGCCCAAATTCGACGACAACGCGCTCAAATTGCAGTTTTGCCGCCGGATGCATCGGAAGGTCCTGTTACCTTGCCGATGATAACTTCATCCGCAGCCGGCGCAATACATGTCAGGGTCACTGCCTGCCGTGCTGCCAGTGTGACGTCACATCCGCACCGGACTTATTGAGGTGAACGTGCTGGTCGACATGATCGACCCAATCCACCGGAATGAAGTGATGGTGCTGGCCGTCCGGCGAACTCTGCTTGGTCAGCTTGATCTTGTCGGATCCCTCGAGGTGATCGACCTTTCCGACCGTCTTCTTGTCGGACGAGATGACATCCATATGTTCCTTGATCTGCGAAGCGACGGCCATGTTGCGTCTCCGTTGAATGAACAGGCATTGGAAACGCGCCAATTCCGGAAAGGTTGCTGATGCCTGTAACTGTTGAACAAAATGTTCCCAGGGGACTTTAACCGTTTGGTAACCATCGCTTTGCATATCGATGGTTCCGTCGGGTAACGAGCATCACTTCCGCGAAATTGACCGTTGCAATGTCCCGCTGGCGCTTCACGCCTTCGTCAGTGGGAGCAATCGCTGGCCTGATCAGTCACTGTTTATCTTAACGGCGAAGCGTTGTTTGAAGCGGTCAAGCGATGATCTATTATGTCAGCTGATCGGGATCGATCTCGATCGCCGGTCGCTCAGGACATCATGACGGGAAGTGGCGTGACTAAAAGCGTAGCATTGATGACCCCGACCTATCGCGGCGACCTCGATCGCTTCGAACTGCTCTGCGAGAGTCTCGATCGGTTCGTCAGCGGATACGAACGGCATTACGTCATCGTCAATGACGACGACCTGCCGTACTTTGCCCGATTCGAGAATAGCCGTCGCACCGTGCTGCCGAGCTCGCGCTTCTTGCCGTCCTGGCTGAGGGCGTTGCCGCCGTTTGTCTCACGCAAGGGGCGCAGGACATGGTGGTCGTTCCGGTCGGGCCCGCTCCACGGCTGGCATATCCAGCAACTACTCAAGATCGCGGGCGCCTTGCAGCTGCCGCATCAGCGCTATTGCATCGTCGATTCCGATAACACGTTCTTTCGTCCGTTCGATGTAGCCGCCTATGCCGGCGCGGATTTAACCCCGCTCTATGTCGATCGTCTGGCGATTCCGGCCGATAAGCCGTCGCATTCCGTCTGGGTCCGAAACAGCGATCGCCTCTTGGGCGGCGGCACCACCGCGTTCCCGGCCGACGACTATATCGGCAATGTGCTCGTCTGGGACAGATCGACTTTGCGCGACATGACCGCCACGATCGAAGCTGTCACGGGCATGCCCTGGGCGGTAGCGCTTGGCAAGACGCGCTCGTTTTCCGAATACATCCTCTATGGGTACTTTGTGAACCAGTCGCCGACCCACAGGGCGACGCATCGGCTGACCACGCAAAGCCTGGCGACTTCCTACTGGGAGCCGGATCAGCTGGACGAAAAAGCACTGCTCGCCATGGTCGATAGCTCACCGCCTGACGTCGTCGCACTTTGCATCGAGTCGTTCTCGGCAACCCCGGTATCGCTTATCCGCAAGGTCGCGGGTTTGTCGAATAACGACGCGCCGTTGCAGCCGCAAGGTCCCGCTTCGGCGCAAGGCGCGAACGCGATCATGACCAGGGAAGCTGTCTGAGGCGATTGGTTTCGTTGCAACGCGACGTCGGCGATCACTGTCCCTCTCCTAGACCTTTGCCGGCAATCCCAATAGCCGCGCGGCATTGCCGCCGGCCACCAGCGCCATGTCGCGTTCGCTGATGCCGTTGACGCGGCCAAGAAACCCGACGGGATCGGGTTCGGCCATGTCGAACGGATAATCGGTGCCGAGCATGATGTGATCGGCGCCCCAGATTTCGATCAGATGCTTGAGTTCGCGTTCGTCGAAAACGACCGTGTCGAAATAGAGCTTCTTCAGATATTCCGACGGCTTCTTCTTGATGGTGACACGGCAATCCTCGCGATGGGCCCAGGCGTGGTCGAAGCGACCCCAGTAGCCGGGGATGTAGCCGCCGCCATGGGCGATACAGATCTTCAGCTTGGGAAAGCGCTCGAGATAGCCGTCGAACACCAGCTGCCCGACGCACAGCGCGGAATCCAGCGGATGTCCGATCGTGTTGGGAAAATAGTGGTCCTCCATGCGCCCGACCAGGCTGGTGCCAAACGGATGCAGGAAGATCATCACGTCAAGCTCTTCGACGCGTGCGAAGAACTTTTCAAGGCCCGCGCGGGTCAGGTCGACACCCCTGACATTGGTGCAGAGTTCAACGCCGCGGAATCCGAGCTGCTTGACCGTACGGTCGAGTTCGGCAACGGCCATGCCGGGATCCTGCAGCGGCACCGTGCCCATGCCCATCAGCCGGTCGGGATGCTTGGCGACCAGGCCGGCGATGTGATCGTTGACCATGTGGCAGCTGTCGCGCGCCACCTCCGGCGGCGCCGCATAGACGAAACGGCCGGGATAGGGCGGGTCACCTGCATGTCGATGCCGTCGCGGTCCATGTCGGCGAGGCGGGTGTTGAGATCGGTCAGTTTCGGAAAGTCGATCTTGCCGCGCTGCGGCTGAATGCTTTTGGTCAGGTCGTTGACATGCGCATTGGCGTTGGGTGTTACGCCGCCGCCTTGAATGCCGGTGGCTTTCAGCACCATTGCATTGGCCTCCGGCACCATGCAGTGGCAATGGATATCGATGGTGCGCCACGGTTTTGTCTTTCCGGATCGGATCGGCGCACTGCCGTGATCGGTGGCGGGGCCGCAAGCTTTGCATTGGAACAGCATGGGCATCGCGCTTTCCATCTCGAATGAAATCAGTCGCCGGAATAGATTTGCAGCACTGCGGCTATTTCTCTTCCGCTCCAGTCGAGGTCGCCGGACCTTCGCCCATGATCAGGAGAACGGCATCTTCATCCTTGGCGCCGTCCCAATGCACTTGCTTGGCGAAATGCGTGACGAAACTGCCGGCCGGCATCGGCGTCGTGTTGGCGGGGTCGAATTTCGGGCCTGAACCGACCCACCAGGTACCCTGCAGCACCACGATGTAGCGGTCGTTGGGATGGAAATGCGGGCGGCTGAAATGATTGCCCTTGGTCCATTTACTGTAGACCACATAGAAGCCCGGCTTGCTCGGATCGCCAACGACGACGGCGCTTTGCGCGCCCGCGGCGTTGACCGGGCCCCACGGAATCTGGTCCGGCAATTTGTAAGTGACGGCGGCAGGATTGAGTTCAGCCGCGGAGGAGATGCTTAGCATCCCGGCGAGAGCAAGGGGCGTCACGAGGTATCGCCAAAACCGGTTGGTCGCCGTCATGGTTTGCTCCCTTTGTCATGCGTGAGCTGAAATGCGCTCATCTGTGTTGTCGTGGAAGCTAGCCGGTCTCGTTCCCACGGGGCAAGCCGCGTGCCTGCATGCGTGACAGGCGAGAGACGATGATCGCGGGCATACAGGGCGGCAGGGACAATGCCGCTTAGACCGATCGCACGTCGGTGCTTACTCACCCGTTTTGAGGGGGTGAGCTTTCTTGTGCCAGGCCCAGGCGGTACGGATGATGGTCGCAAGGTCCGAATAAGCGGGGCGGAAGTGCAATGTCTCGCGCGCGGCGGAAGCGTCCGCGACCAGATAGGTCGGGTCGCCGGCGCGGCGTGGCTTGACGACGTGCGGGACTTCGCGCCCGGTCTCGCTCGCGATCGCCGCGAGGATCTCCCGCACCGAAAATCCCTTGCCGGTGCCGAGATTGAAGACGCCGCCGGAATGCCCTTCGAGCAGGAGCTTCAGCGCCAGCACATGGGCGGCGGCAAGGTCGGTGACATGGATATAGTCGCGGATCGCGGTGCCGTCCGGCGTCGCGTAATCGTCGCCGAATACCGCGAAGTCCGGCACGTGGCCCTGCAGTGCCATCATCGCGCGGGGAATGAGATGGGTTTCCACCTCGCGCTGCTCGCCGATGCCGCCGGCGGGATCGGCGCCGCTGGCGTTGAAATAGCGCAGCGCGAACGATCCGAGCCCATAAGCCCCGCGATAATCTGAAAGCACGCGCTCGATCATCCATTTCGAGGCGCCATAGGGATTGATCGGCGCGCAGGGATAGTTTTCGGGCAGTGCCTTGCTGTCGGCATTGCCATAGACCGCGCCGGTCGACGAGAACACGAGGCGGCTGCAGCCGGCCTCGCGCATCGCATCCAGCAGCGCCAGCGTGCCGGCGAGGTTGTTGACGTAGTATTTCTGCGGGTCGACCACGGATTCGCCGACCAGGCTGGACGCGGCGAAATGCATGACCGCGACGATGTCGTGCTCGGCGAAGGCGCGCGCCAGCGTGGCCTTGTCGGCGATGTCGCCGGTAACCAGCGCGCCCGCGACGAAGCTGTGGTGGCCGGTCGAAAAATTGTCGTAGCAAACGGGGAGATAACCGGCCGCATCAAGCGCCCGGCAGCAATGCGCGCCGATATAGCCCGCGCCGCCCGTGACCAGGATGGCCGGACGATCGCTCGCCAGACCGGCGCCCATCAGTCCCGGATCCGTTCGGTGATCGAAGGCCGGCTCTTGTTGAACAGCAGATAGAGCGCGCGCGGATTGGTGGTGAAATAGCGCCAGAACAGCCGGCGCGGTTCCAGCCAGATGCGCCAGGCCCATTCGAGCCCCGTCGCCTGCATCCAATCCGGTGCGCGGGCCCGGCTGCCCGACAGGAAGTTGAACAGTCCGCCAGAGGTCTTGATCACGCCGACCTTGAACAGGCGCGAGGTGTATTCCTCGACAAAGGCCTGCTCATAGGGAACGCCGAGCGCTAGCCAGAGGTAATCGGGCGCCAGCGCGTTGATTTCGTCGACCTTGGCCCGCAGCGCGTCGCCGCGGAGGAAACCGTGCGAATGTCCGATGATCTTCAGGTCCGGATAGAGGTTGCGAACGTTGGCGACGGCGGCGGCGTTCTCCGCCTCATCGGCGCCGAACATGTAGAAGGTCAATCCGGCCGCCTGCGCCTTGCGGGCGACGACGTGGAACAGGTCGGTGGTCGCGACGCGCTCGGGCAGCGGCGTGGACGATTTCAACCGCGACACCGTCACGAGCGGCTGGCCGTCGGCATTGATCAGGTCGGCGGCGCGAAACAGCCGGTCGGTCATCGGTTCGGTGGAGCAGCGCGCCAGCACCTCGCCATTGGCGGAGGTCAGATAGAGCGGGCGAGCGAGCCGGCGTTGCGGGAACACCATCTCGATCATGAAGTCCGCGGTCTGCTCGAGGTCGAGCACGGCGAGCCGCAGCCCGCCCAGTGTGATTCGGGGAACGCCGGCAGTAGCGGCTCTCCCGAGGGGGTTTAAGCGACGCTCACGCATACTGTTTGTCTCGCTGACGGTTGACGGCCGTGGGGTTGAGTTCGTTGATGACGACACCGACCAGCTTGCACTCGGTCTCGCCGAGCGCGGTGATGATGTCTTCCATGCTCTCGTTGATGTCGAGTTTGACCGGCAGGATCGCGACCAGCCCATCGGTGGCGTCGAACAGCGCGTGGTCGGCCGGGCTCCACGGCATGGCGGGCCCGTCGAGGACCACCAGATCGTAGTCGCCGCCGATGCGCGCCTGCGCAATCGCCTTGCGGATGGTGTCGCTTGCCTTGGTATCCGAGGCCTTGAGGGCCGGCAGGATCGAAATGCCGTTCGCGCTCCTGATGGCGCGCTCAGCCTTGGCGCCAATATTGAGCCAACCGAGACGGCCGGTCTCTTCCTTGCCGAGGTGGGCCACCTTGTTCGACAGCGTATAGGTCTTTTGATCGGCATCGATCAGCAGCACCCTGGCGCCATCGCGGGCGGCCGAGAGCGCGACGTTGAGCGCGGCAATGCTGCGGTCCTCGCCATTGCCGGCGCCGATCACGGCTATGACGGGCGCGGTGTCCTTGGCCGCGCGCGTTGCCAGTGCGGTCCGAATTTCGCGCATGGTGTTGAGGAACGTCATCAGCGGGAAACCGGCGCGCAGCGTCGGCCAGCCGAGCCTGACGACATCGAGGGTGCCGCCCGTCGCCAGGATTCCGCCGAGGGTGCGCACCACGTCCGATTCCTGCAGTCGCGTGATCGACGGCTTCGCGATCAGGCTGACGGCGGGCAGCGGGGTGGCGGACGGTTGCCTCGTGGCCGCGGCAGGCGTCCGATTTTCCACGGCGGACGAGGCCGATGTCCTGACCGTCGTGTTGGGTCGAACCGGGTTGGCGCCAGGCGTCAACCGCTCGACAGCGATGATCCAGGCGGCCGAGGCGAGTCCGCCCAGCATAAAGCCGATCATGGCGAACAAGGCCATCCCCGGCGGGAAAGTACGCCGCTGCGGCACGGTGGCATCGCCGATGATGCGGGCGCTGGAGGTGTTCAGGGTTTCCTGCTCCTCGGTCTCGCGCGAGCGCTTGAGGAACGACTGGTAGACGTCGCGGCTGGCTTCCACGTCGCGTTCGAGCTCGCGCAGCCGGACCGCGGCCTGGCTCATCTGGACGCTCTGGCGCTTCTGGGTTTCGAGCGCCTTGTTCAGCGACGCTTCGTAATCCCGCGCGCGGGTCAGGTCGTTCTTCGCCGCCTGCAGAAAGCGATCGGTTTCCTCGCCGATGGTCCGGCGCAGATCCTCGACCTGCTTCTCCATCTGGCGCAAGGCGGGATGACGCGGCCCCAACTCGCTCTGCAATTCGGCCTGGCGCTTCCTGGCTTCGGCATATTGCGAACGCAGATTGGCGATGGTTGGCGATTGCAGTGCCTCGGGAATGGCGCCGGCGTCCGCCGATGTCTTGCGGCTGGCTGCGATCTGATCGTGTTTGGCCTGCGCGTCGAGCGTCAGCGCCCGCGCCGCGGCAAGCCGCTGGTTGCTGGCGGAGAGCTGCTGATCGCTGATCAGGGTGTCCTGCGTGCCGACGAAGTTGTTCTGCGCCTTGTAGACCGCGAGCGTGTTCTCGGCGTTGCGAAGCCGTTCCTGCAATTCCGTCAGCCGGCTGGAAAGGTCGCTGGTGGCGCGCCGGACCCTCGCGGCCTGCGATTGGGTGGTTTCGGCCAAATAGGCCTTGGCGATCGCATTTGAGAGCATCGCCGCTTTCGCCGGGTCAATCGACCAGACGTCGATGTCGACGATGAAGGTCTTGTCGGTCTTCTTCACGTTGATGTGGCGGATCAGGGTTTCCAGCGTCGCCATCTGAATGAGCTTCCGTTGCTCGGCGGTCGGACGCAGATCGATCCCGAACAGGCCGAGCAGCGTTCCGAACAGGCTCTTGCCGTCGCTGCCGCCAAACTCCGGATCTTTTTCGAGATCGGTCTCGCGGATCACCTGCAGCAGCACATTGTTCGAGGTGATCACGCGCGCCTGGCTCTCGACCACCATCGCAAGGCCGGACAGGTCCGGGGCGCGCGGCGTGAGTTCGCGATCGACCAGCTGCAATTCGCGGGGATCGACGTAGAGCTGGGCCGTTGCGGTGTATTTCGGTGTCAGGCTCTTGCCGATCGCCACCGCGATGCAGGCGCACAGTAGCGCCGCCGAGGCGATCGCGATCTTCCGCCGCCACAGCAGTTGAACCAGATCGAGCACGCTGAAGCCACCCAATGCCGGCGTTGCGGCGGGCCGGGGGTCAGGCTTGGCCTGGTTTATCGGCTCGTCATAGATAAGCATCGACCCCAGCTTCCATTCCAACTGCCGCACACATCGGCTGAGGGGTTACTCTTCGCTTTACGCCACGCGCGCCGGACTTCAACGCGCCAAAAACGCGACAGGGAAAATTAACCATACTCATCGGGGGACTATTCACCGAAATGGCAAACAAAGCGTTTATGCGCGGGCGCATCGCAATGCCTCCGCCATGGTCATAGCCGGGATTTTCCGGCGCGCCGCCGCCTCGAGGGCGTGGTTGAGCAGTGCTGGCGAGCAGCCCCAGGGGCTCGGCTGTTCAGCGACGTCGTGGCCGTAGAAAATTAACCATCCGTTATTGGTTTCGGCCTCGTCGAACATGCGTTCGATCCCGGCGCGGTCCATCTGGCCGTCGATCAGCGGCACGGCGCGGAGAAACTGCAGATCGATTTCGCCGCTGTTGATGCCCGGCACGATGCTGCGGCAGGTCTGAAACTGGTCCTTGAGCTGGTTCTTCCGTCCAAACGATCCGTAGCCGTAGGGATATGCAAAGGTCTCGGTTTCGATAGAGGCGTCCAGCGCGCGGAGGTATCCGCGGTTATGCAGGATCTCGTTGGCAAGGGAGGCCACGTCCAGATCGCTGGCACGCCGGTGCGAGAATGTATGACAACCGATCTCGTGGCCCCGGCGGTAGAGCGACAGCAGGTCGTCGGCGTCACCGGCCGGCCATTCCGGCGTTTCGACGCCCACCAGGCCTCCCGATACATAGAACGTGCCCCGCGCACCGTGCGCCTCGAGCAAATCCGCGCCGGTCGTAGCCGCGCTTTTGGGAAGATCGTCAAAGGTAAAGCTGACCATCGGCCTGGCATTGCGCATCTGGAAAGGATTGGCGTGCAAATGCATCGCCAGCCGGTGGCTCACCTTCACTCGTGCCTCTGACAACATCGCGTTCATCTTCAGCGCTTTCGCAAGATCACATGATAGTCGCCGTGCCGCACGTCGGTCTTGCCGGGCAGGAAGACGTTCATCACCTTGGCGGCCGCGTCGATCAGGCTCGCGAACAGCGGCTTGCGCCGGCGCATCTCCGGATAGCGCGGGCTCTCATACTGCTTGCAATAGATCATCTGCAGCCCGTGGCTGTCGGCGAAGGCTTCCAGGTTGGCCAGCGTGACAAGCGGATGAAAATGAGTCGGGAACGGCGCGCAGCCGGGCAGGCCGGCGTTCTTGTCGCCGCGGATATGGCGGTAGAACCAGACATGGAACCAGTGCGGCGAATATTTGGTGACGACGCCGGACAGCGACCGTGGGTTCGGCGCGCCGATCAGGATCAATCCGTTTTCTTTCAGCGCCTGGCAGAAGCCAAGCAGCGCCGCTTCCACATCGGGCACATGCTCGATCACGTTGTAGCAGATCACGAGATCGAAACTGCCGGGCGCGAAGCGATGGGTCTGGATGTCGCCGAGGATCGTCTCCTGCGCGTAGTCGTTGTTGCGGATCTGGTCTTCGTCGATGTCGACCACGGTGACGTGGGCGCGCTTCAGCACGCTGAGCGGCAGGAAGCTGGTCGAGCCGCCACCGGCCTCATAGAGATTAAGGTCGGTCGCGGGCAGTTTCGCCTCGAGGATGCTGTGAACGGTGAGCAGGCTCTGCCGGGCCTCGCCGGGCGGCAGGTCAAGCAGCGACTGCGGATGCTGCGCGGCCGGCCTTTCGGCGGCGTCAGTGAAGGCCGAATGAAGGGGATCGAGGGCAAATGTCCTGGTCATTTGTTCTTATCCGTTGATGTTTGCGAATTTGGCCCGGAACATCGCGAACCCGGTTTTCAGGCGGCCGCGAATCCGGGAGATGTCGAACAACCAGCACAGGGCGGCGTAGGTGATGAGTCCGGCGCTGGCCAGCACGGCGCAGGCGGTGAGGTCAGCGACATGCAGGTTTCTGTCGAGCGCAGCGACGGTCAGCGCCATCACCAGTCCGGCGATCATGATCAGCGCCAGCCGGCCGAGCGGCAGCGGGACCTTGAAGGCAAAGCGGCTGAGGATCAGCGCGCAGGAAAATCCAACCACGTCGGCACCGAGCCGCGCCCAGGCCGCGCCGACCGTGCCGTAATGGCTGACCAGGACGTAGGACAGGATCAAATTGGCCGCGATGATCGAAGCCGTATTGATCAGATAGAACGAGTTGCGCCCGGAGAGTAGGAAGCTGGCGTGCAGATATTGCTGGGTCAGGATCTGGAAGACCACGGCTACCGCGATGATCGGCATGGTCTGCGCCGCCAACTCGCGGAAGTCCGGCCCGAGAATGATATTGGCGACATGGGCGGAAATGACCGCGAAGCCGAGGCAGGCCGGCAGCGTGATGCTGAGCAGCAACTCGACACAATCCGAAAGATGCGATCGCACCGCCGCGTCGCCCTTGCTGGCATGAATCTGCACCGCCATCGGAAAGAATGCGGCGGCGGCGCTCATGGCCGGCATCATCAGGGTCTGCCGGACCAGATCGAGCGCGGCGACATACTTGCCGGCGTCCGCTGCGCCGACCAGATTGGCGATCATGAAGCGATCGGTGACGCTGGAAATCGCGAGCAGGGTAAGTGAAAGGGTGAGGGGCAGGCCGGCCTTCGCCAGCGCCGCAAGCCCGGTGCCGTCGAACTTGACCTTGGTGCCGCGCCAGGCGGTGCGCGACTGGACCAGCACCGCAAGCAGGTAGGCGAGCGCGGACGACAGCAGCAGCAGGAAGCCGCTCGGGCTGACAAGTGCCACGACAGCACCGAGGCCGAGCACAGCAACGGCGCGGACCAGCGTGGCCTTCATGACCGAAAGTGCCATCAGCCGGGCGCGGACCAGATCCTGGGTCAGTTCGAACAGCCCGATCGCGACGGAAAGCACGACCGCCGCCAGCGCGGCATTCGTATCCAGTCCAACCAGCCGTCCCAGGACATAGGCGATCGGCGCGGTGAGACAGCAGATCAGGTAACCCGAGATCACGCGGCCGCGCACGTCGGGCCCGTCGTCGCGGGCGTGTCCGCTCAGAATGAGATTACGGAACCAGCCGACGAGGAAAACGCTGATGACGGACGCGAAACCGATGCCCAGCAGATAGACGCCGTAATCATGCGGCGAGAACAGCCGCGTGAAAATGAACACGCTCAACAGCCCCAGCACTGCCGAGAGGATGTTGGCGGTCAGGTTGATGCTGGCTTGTCCGATCAGCATGGCGCTGCGAGCCCCGCGGGCTTGCCCGTGACTTCGCGCCCGAGCATGGCGTCGCACGACGCTACTCGGTTGATGTCGGAAATCTCGCTGGCGATGACGTTCAAGGCGGGCGCTTTCTGGACTCGGAATCCCATTGCCAGACCATTGAGCAAGATCGGTGCCGGACGGTTCCGCTAACGGTTGCGGCGATTTGATGTGGTTAATTCTATGTTTCGTTCACCGTCGCAAGCGGGTTAACCGCTCGCGGTAACCACGATGCAAACGCAATTCGTGCGCGAAGCGGCGGTTTTGCGGAGCTTGCCCGGATATTGCAGAGCACGATTCCACATCGCCGATGTTCATCGCCATGAGTGTTACCCATGACAGATTGCTCGCCATTCCAATCCAATTTCGCGGCGCCCGGTGAGGTCGCCGAGGCATCAAGCCGTTTCGGCACACCTGAACTGTCCAGAGTGTCCGCTTTTGAAACGGTAACGGCCGGTCGCGGCTACGGCGGCGTCGCGAGGGCTCGGCAATGAAGTACCGCGCGGATATCGACGGGCTGCGGGCCCTCGCTGTGGTTCCCGTGGTTCTTTACCATGTCGGTGTACCCGGATTCGCTGGCGGCTTCGTCGGCGTCGACATCTTCTTTGTCATCTCGGGTTATCTGATCTGCGGCATGATCGATGCGGATATCCGCAACGGGTCGTTCTCGCTCGGAAATTTCTACAAGCGCCGGATCCTGCGAATCCTGCCGGCGCTGTTTGTGATGTTCCTGGTGACGAGCATTTTTGCCTACATCTATTTGCTGCCGGCCGAACTGATCGGCTATTCCAAGAGTCTTGCCAGCGCCATCGGCTCGATTTCCAACGCCTATTTTGCCCAGACCGCCGGATATTTCGATGCGCCGGCCGAAACAAAGCCTCTGCTGCATACCTGGTCGCTCAGCGTGGAGGAGCAGTTCTACTTCATCGCGCCGTTGTTGATGCTTTTTGTCTATCGCTGGGTCCCGAAGGGCGCCAAATTCTTGTTCGCGGTTGTCGCTGCGCTGTCGTTTGCGGCTGCCATCGCCATGAGTACGAGAAATCTCACCTTTACATTCTATCTCACGCCTTTCCGCGCCTGGGAGTTGGCGCTGGGTGCGATGCTGGCGGTCAAATTTATCCCGGTGCCGGAAACCAGATTCTGGAAGAACATTTGCGGCGGAGCCGGGCTGCTACTGCTGCTCGGCGTGATCCTGCTTGGATCGGCATCAGTGCCGCTTCTGCTGATGACGTCGCTCGCCTGCCTCGGCGCAGCCCTTGTGATCGCTTCCAGCGAGAGCGGGGTATCGATGGCCGGACGATTGCTGTCGCTGTCGCCCTTGGTCGCCATCGGGCTGATATCCTATTCGCTCTATCTTTGGCATTGGCCGCTGATCGTGTTCCAGCGTACCGACATGGTGTTTGGCGCGGAATCGGCGGCGTCGACCAAATTGACGTTGATCACGCTGTCGGTGGGGCTCGCCTATCTGTCGTGGAAGCTGGTCGAACTGCCGTTCCGTTCGATGGCGCGGGAGACATCGAAGGGTGCCGTCTTCGGCGCCGCATCAGCCGCGATGGGCTCGACGTTTGCACTGTGCGCACTGGTATTCTTCGCGAGCGGCGCGCCATACCGCTTTCCGCAACGCGTCGTGGATATCGGTGCCTATCTTGCCTACGATTCGTCCGCTGCGTTCCGGACCGGACGCTGCTTCATATCGGCCAACCGCCAGCGGTTTGACGCCGAAACCTGCCTGAAACTGGATCCGGCGCGGCCGAACTATCTGCTCATTGGCGACAGCCATGCCGCGCATCTCTGGTCCGGGCTATCCGCCGCCATGCCGCACGTGAACATCATGCAGGCAACGGCTAGCGAATGCCGCCCGGCTGTTCCGGCGGGGGCTCGGGTCGAAATGAAAGCCTGTCGCGATCTGATGGAGCTCGCGTTCAACGATTTCCTCGTCAACAACCATGTCGACAAGGTCATTCTCTCCGCGTCATGGAAGGATGAGGATCTGCCGAACCTGTCGGCCACGCTGGATAGCCTGAAATCCAGAGGGGTCGATGTCATCGTGCTTGGACCGATCGTCGAATACGATGCCCCTCTGCCGCGGCTCCTGATCGACGGGATTTTGCGCGACCATCCGTCCCTTGCCAGCACAAAGCGCACACCCGGAATTCGGGAACGCGATCTCGCCATGAGCGCTTTGGTAAAGGCTCGCGGCGCGATCTATTCATCCGTTTACGATGCGGTCTGCCGGGATGGTCGTTGCGACGAGTTCGTCGAAGCCGATATTCCGATGCAGTTCGACGCGGGCCATCTCACCGACAAGGGCGCAGCCGAGGTCGGCCGAAGGCTGTCTGCTGTCTTCAGCAACAAATTGACAAGGACGTCGAATGTTTCGAACTGAGCGCCCCGCGCCTCGCCGCCGGGTTGGCCTGAGGCGGCTGGTATTTTTCCTGGTGGCCTTTGTGTTGAGCCTGCTGTTGCTGGCCCGCGTCGACACCAACGCCGCTCCGCGCGTCAATTCGAGTCATGTCAATTCCAGTCCTGCGAAATTTGCCGGCGCGTTCGTCGATTGGGGTCCCGTTGGGCGCGAGCATACCCTGCAGGCCTGGGAAAAATGGCTGAAACAGCCGCCATCGTCGGTGGTGGGCGTCGATTTCTACGGCCAGGCGAATTGGGAAGATTTCCACAAGCTGACCTGGGTTCCCGGCATCTGGAAGAAGCTCAACCCGTCACGGAATGTCGTCTGGTCGGTGCCGCTGACCGTTCCGGGAACGCCGCTCGCCGACGTCGCCAATGGCTTGCACGACGGCGAGTTCGAGGCAGCGGCGCGTGCGATCGCGGAAGCGCAGCCAAGGGCGATCATCCGTCTCGGCTGGGAGATGAATCTGTCCCAGATGGCGTGGTTCGCCAAGGACCATGAGGCCGACTACATCGCGGCGTTCCGGCGCGTGGTCGGGATCTTCCGTCGCCACTCCGACACGTTCAAATATGATTGGTGTCCGGGATGGGGAACGCAGGATACGCCGGCGGACCAGGCCTATCCAGGCGACGATGTCGTCGACTATATCGGTCTGGACGTCTACGATTTCAAACTTGAGGGTTCGCCGGAGGAGCGGTGGAACACCTTCTATCTCAAGGCGCCGTTCGGTCTGGAGTGGCACCGCGACTTTGCCGCCAAGCATGGCAAGCCGATGAGCTATCCCGAATGGGGCGTCGGCAATTTCGGTGACAATCCGTACTTCATTCAGCAGATGCATGACTGGTTCGTGAAGCATCGGAACAACATCGCCTACGCCGCCTATTTCGACGTCGACGGATTGTGGCCCACGCGGATCTCCAACGGGCAGTTCCCCAAATCCCAGAAGCTGTTCGGCAAGCTGTTCAGCCGCTGAGCCCGGAGTCTGAACCTGATTTAATTCAAACTTAACCCCGTCCATTAACCGTCGGGAACAATTCGCCACCACCAGGCATCCTGTCGGACCGGATATTGCAGCAATGCTCTTGTATCGTCTGCACCCATAGCAAACGTCATGCGCCAGAGTTTGAACGGATTGCCCGCCGATGGAAACCGCTGACACCATGCCGAACGCTGCCCGCGCCCTGGCGGCGATCTCGCCGGCCCTCGATCCTGCTTCGATCGGGATCGTCGTCTGCATTCCCTGTTTTCGCCGGCCGCAGCATCTGCGGCAGACGCTGGAATCGCTCGCCCGCCAGCGCACCGGTCACCGCTTTGCCGTTGTCATGGTCGAGAATGATGCGCTGCGGAGCGAGAGCGTCCCGGTTGCGACCGAGTTCCTGGCATCGAACAAGTTTCCCGGTCTTTGCGTGGTCGAGCCGCGCCAGGGCAATTGCCATGCGATCAACGCGGCGTTCGAGACGGCGCTGGCAACCTTCCCGGCAGCGTCAAGTTTCCTGATGATCGACGATGACGAAATTGCCTCGCCGGACTGGCTGGAGCGCATGATCTTGACCGCCGAAGCCACCGGGGCCGACATCGTCGGCGGGCCGGTCATGCCTGACTTCGATGACGCGCGAAAGCGCGGGCTGCGTCGTCACCCGGCCTTCGCCCCGGCCTACGACACTTCCGGACCGGTTCCGGTGATCTATGGCTGCGGCAATTGCCTGATCAGGCGCTCGGTGTTCGAGCGCGTCGACGCCCCGGCGTTCGATCTGCGTTTCAATTTCCTCGGCGGCGGCGACACCGATTTCTTTTACCGCTGCCTGCGTCTTGGCATGCGGTTTCACTGGGTGGCGGAGGCCACGATCAGCGAGACGGTGCCACCGAGCCGGACCAAGCTGAGCTGGCTGATCAGCCGCGGCCTGCGGATCGGCGCGATCAATTATCACGTCCAGCGCAAGGCGACGCCGACACTCTGGTTGCGCGCCAGGCTGACGCTGAAATTGCTGGCAGCGTTTCCGCTTTCGTTTCTCCACGCCGCGCGGGCGGGACTGATGGAGCGCGACCGGATCATTGCGATGCATCCGATGACGGTAGCGATCGGTAGCGTGCTGGCCGCAATCGGCATCGAACCTCAACCCTACAAGGCCTCGAAGATCACGTGAGCCAACTCGCCATCGCGTCTCAGCTTCGTATCGTCGCAGGAGGGGTTTGGCGGCAGCAGGTGCTGCATGTCGTTCGCTGCGCCGCGTTCGTCGGAGCGCTGGTGCTGGCATGGATTTCGTTGCGGCCGTTCACCGATCTCGGCGAAATACAAATCGGTGAAGTCAGTACCGGCAATGAAGCGCCGACCTATCTGGTGTTCGGCGGCCTCGCGGTGCTGATGATTACGCTCGCGGCGCGTAACAACATGCGCGGGCTGGCCACGTTGCTGACGCCATCGTTCCTGCTGTTTGCCGGTTGGGTCTGTGTGACGGTGGTTTTGTCGGTCGACCCGGCCACGTCGATGCGGCGGTTTGTCTTGACGGCGTGCGTTATCGCCGTGACGTCGACCATGCTGCTGCTGCCGAAATCGCAAAGCGAACTGATGCGGTTTCTCAGCATCGCGGCACTGATCCTGCTCGCGGTCTGTTACCTCGGAATCCTGCTGGCGCCGCAATTTGCGATCCATCAGGCGACTGACCCGCAGGAGCCGCTTCTTGCCGGCGACTGGCGCGGCGCCTTCGGTCACAAGAACGTGGCCGCCGGCGTGATGGCGATGCTGCTGTTCCTGGGGATCTACGTCGTCCGTTCCGGCGCACTTCTGTCCGGCGCGGTCATTATCGGCCTTAGTTCGTTGTTTCTGTTTCATGCCGCCGGCAAGAGCTCGCTGACACTGTGCTTCGCGGTGCTGCTTTTGACCTCGCTTACTTCAGTGTTTCGCTCGTTCTGGGTGCGGGCGATCCTGCTCCTGACGCCTCTGCTATTGCTGAACATGCTCAGCGTCGGCACCGTCATGAGCGAAGGCCTGGCTGCGGTCGCCAAGCTGCTGCCGCTGGATTCGACCTTCACCGGCCGTACCGACATCTGGAATTTTGCGCTGGACGCGCTGCGGCAGCGGCTGGCAACCGGCTATGGCTTCGTGGCGTTTTGGGGCAGCAAGGCGTTCGAGGAGTTGCCGGCGGGCAAGGAATGGGCCGCGTTCGCGGCACACAGCCACAATGGCTATCTCGATACCGCGCTCGGCATGGGCCTGCCCGGACTGATTCTGCTCATCGTCGTGCTGGTGATCGCGCCGCTCCGGAATTTCCAGCAAGCCGATCAGGGCGGCAATAACGGTCCGCTGGCGATGGCGCTGTTGCGCATCTGGCTGTTCGGACTTTACTTGTCGGCGATGGAGAGCTTCTTCCTCGACCGCGCCGATCCCCTGTGGTTCACCTTCCTGGTGGCGGTGTTCGGCTTGCACTTTCTGGCGCGATTTCGTGTCCGGGAGTGAGGCTCAGAGCGTTTTCCAGCGAAGTGGACACCGGTTCGCGTCAAGAAAACGCGTCAAAACAAGCTAGAGCCCCGTTCCGATTCCATCGGAACGGACAAGGCTCTAGAGCTGCGCGCGAACCGCGTTCGCGACGTCCTGCCACCATCCATCGAAGTCGAATGCGGCCTGCACCGGCGGTCGTTCCAGCGCGGCAACGATGCCATCGGCGTAGGCGTCCGCGTTCGATCCGCGCGGCACGAGCACGATGGCGCCGCGATCGATCAATTCCTTGAAGCGCACATGATGGTCGAATTCGTCAGGCAGCGCAGGGCCGGTCACGATCAGCGGCCGGCCGGCCTGCGCGCAGGCGAGAACGCTGGAGCGACGCGCGGTGAGCCCTTCATCGAGCGGATAACAGAACCCGTCGACCGCGCCGAACAGCCCGAACACCTCGTGATCGGAGGCAACGAAGCCGGATACGATCACATCATCGGCGATCCCGAGTTCTGCGGCGCGGGCGTGGAATGCCTCCTCGACGTTGTCGGTGCCGCGGATGAAGGAGCCGACATAGACGATTAGCGGCCTCAGCCCACGCTGCTTCAGGATCGCGCCGATCTCCAGCAGCGCATTGGGTTGCTTGGCCGGATAGATCGAGCCGAAATGACCGATCACCAGCCGGCCGTCTTGCCTTGCGGCAACGAGACGCCGGCGCAACTCCGAATCCGCCATCCCTGCAGGCGCCTCGATGTTCGGCGGCAGCGGGGCCAGCACGCATTTTTTCGCGGTCCAGCCCACCAGGGAATCCTCGGCGAGTTCCCGCCGCACCAGCGGTGAGAACATGACGATGGTGTTGGCGAGCACGAGAGCCGGGATATAGGTGATCCGGCGCAGCCAATGCAGCCCGGCCCATTCGTGCTGAATCAGGACAATCTTGCGCCGCCGCAGCCGCGCCATGGCCATCGCCAGCAGCGGCGCGAACATCACGCGCTTCCAGGCCACGATCGGAAAGTTGCAGACCACGCTCCGGGCCGAGCCGACGGCGCGCCAGATATCGGTGAATGACCCTTCCGATCGCGTCAGGGTTAACGTCGTGCAGCTGCCGGGTTCGGCCTTTTCGATCCACTCGCCCAGCAATCGCGTGAATTGCCCGACGCCGCACTTCATTTGCGGTCCCGCGCCGAGAAACAGCGCCCGATATTGCGGTTCTGAAGCCATCGTGGGGTTCGCCGGCGCTCTCTCGGTTATGCCAGCGTTAGCCATACATCCCAGACCTTATCGTCCGGTAAGTGGGTGCGACACCCCTGCGGCATCCTTCTTGCCAGTTAGAGCGTGAAGGTTGTCCGGCCGTCTCATAACGGGACATCGGATGACCGACGGCGTGGCAGCCATCTGAGATTTCGGGACAGCGTGCAGGACGCAAGCCGGAATCGGTCGTCATCCGGGCAAAAAAATATTTGGTCAAAAAGGAGTTGGACGATGGCGGCAGATCGCATTTTCAGCAATTGGGACGACACCCATTCGGTGCTGTGGGGACACGCACCGATCCGGCTTGCGCACAACATGCACAAGTCGCCGTTGTTCTCGATGGATCATCTTGCCGCACTGATCGAGCACTATCCGCGCGAGCATTACAGCCTGATGCAGACCGGCGTGAAGGACGACAAACGCATTTGGCGGCACGGCGATATCGGCAATTTCAGCGGCCGCCAGGTCATCGATGCGATTTCAAGGGGCGACCTTTGGCTCAACCTGCGCATGGTGTCGGATATCGACCAGCGCTACAGCGACCTGCTGGCCCAGATGTTCGCCGAAATCGGCGAGAAGGTCCCGCACTTCGCACTGCCGCACCAGTACAACGCCGGCATTCTGCTCTCGGCGCCGAAGGCGCAGGTTCACTACCACGCCGATCTTCCCGGCCAGAGCCTGATTCAAATCGCCGGCCGCAAGCGCGTCCATATCTATCCGTCGAATCCTCCCTTCGTGACTCCGAAGAACCTCGAGGACATCCAGCTGTTCGAGCTCGAACTCGATATGCCCTATCATGAATGGTACGATCGCTATGCGACCGTGCTCGATCTCGATCCCGGGCAAATGCTGAACTGGCCGCTGAACGCGCCGCATCGCGTCGACAATCTCGGCACCGTCAACATCTCCATGACGGTGGGTTACGAGAATGAAGAGATCAGGCGGACCCGGATCGTCAATCTGGCCAACGGCCTGTTGCGCAATCGCTTCGGATACACGCCCAAGAGCCGCGCCCTCAAGGGTCCGGCGTTCTGGGGCAAGGCGGTGATGCAGAAGGCGTTGCGCAACACGTCCTGGGTCAAGCGCGAGCGCAAGGCGCGCAACGAGATCGAATTCCGGCTCGACCACGACCATCCGGAGCAGGTGGTCGATCTTTCCAACGATCTTTCCAAGGCGGCATGAAGGCGGCTTGATCGTGACGACACTGACGAACGACGCAGCACGGCACGTGGGGCGGAACCGGACGTCGCAAGTCGCGGCGTTCTCCGTGGAGTTCGACAATTGGGATACCGTTGCAGGCAACTGGGACGGTGCGTATCGTCGTGGACAGGCGACCATCTTCCAGCACGAAAAGTGGCTCGCGGCATGGTATGGCGCGTTCGCCGGACAGCCCGGTATCGAGCCATTCATCGCAACGGTCAGGGACCGTGCGACAGGCGAAGTCGCACTGCTTCTGCCGCTGATCAGGCGCAAGCTGAAGCGCATTTGCGTCGTGGAGTTCGCCGACCTCGAACTGACCGATTACAATGCGCCGCTGCTCGGTCCGGCCGCGCCGCGCGAACCCAAGGCGGCAGCCATCCTGTGGCGCGAGCTGCGGCTGGCGTTGCGCCGGCTGCCTGGCGGCGCTGATCTCATTCGCTTCAAGAAAATGCCGCTCGATCTGCAGGGCGGGTCCAATCCGCTGGCGATGCTGGATGGAGCAGGGCCGTGCTCGCTGAACGGCAATCTCGTGACCACAGGCGAGGATTTCGATCAGTACAAGCGTTCGCTGAAGCGCGACGTCCGCAGGGTTCTCGAACGGAGCTGGCGCGCGTTTACGGCGTATGCCGACGCAGCATTCAAGATTGCAGGAGAGAACGACGAAGCCTTGCGCGTTCTTGCCACCCTGGATGCGCAACAGAGCGCCCGCATGCAGCATCTCGGGGTGAACTTCATTCTCGGCGACGGGGCCTGTGCCGTTTTCTATCGAAACCTCGTGCGTGATGGCGTCGGCGACGGCTATGCCGTGTTGTCGGCGCTGACTGTCGGCGAGGAAGTCGTCGCGACCTTGTTCGGCGTTCGTAGTGGCCCGCGCTATGTCATGCTGCGGGTCAGCAATGCCGGCGACAAATGGTCGGCTTGTTCGCCGGGCCGGCTGGTCATCGAACGTACCATGGCCGCCTTGCACAGAGACGGCGTGCGCGAGTTCGACTTCAGCGTGGGCGATTATGACTATAAACGGCGTTTTGGCGTGACACCGCTGCCGCTGGTCGACATCAGCGCCGCCTTGAGCCTGCGCGGATTGCCCTACGCATTGCGCGACCGCGCCGCGCGCGAGCTGCGCAACTATCCGAAGCTCGCTGCCTATTTGAAGCGGGCGCCCGGTAAACCCTTGCCGCGCGAAGAGAACTGACGCGCTGTGGCAAGAACGACACGCTCGTGCAAATCTGTCACACTCGGCCGGATTGTGCGGCTGTTCTACCTGTGTTCGCGAGAGTTCATGATCGCCTTTACGGCAGCGGCGTATGCTGATGGTCGGGTCAAGGGCTACAGCTGAATGCTTCCGTGGGGAGTGCCGACATGCCAGCCTATATCCACCATCACGACGACATCGAGCCGGCTTTCGTCATTTGTCCGAGCTGCATCGGGATTCCGATGTTTGTAAGGGACGTCGAGCCGCATTGGAGCATGGCGAAGATCGACTTCACCTTTGAATGCGCCGACTGCGGCGCCGAAGTTCGCCAGACCATGGTCAAGCCGCAATTGCAGCATTAGCGCCGCTTCATTCCGATTGGACTTGGAACGCATATTGCGATCCCGTTTCGCCGTGATGGCGGCGCTTCCCCGCTTTTTGCCCATCGTGCGGAGCTTCCTGCAGGCGACAGCCTCGAATAGGATCGAGCATCGCAATGCCGGAAGTTGATCATGCAACAGCGGTCGGAGAATCTGCATTCATTCTATGCCAGCCTTGTCTGCGCCGCAGCCAAGGTCCGGGATTCCCGGATTGAACAGGCATTTCGCGCGGTCAAGCGCGAACCGTTTGTGGGGCCGGGACCCTGGCTGATCACGCTCGGCGCACATGATTACGTGACGACCCCGAACGATGATCCGGCGTTTATCTATCAAAATACGCTGGTCGCGCTGGATAGCGCGCAACATCTCAATATCGGGATGCCCAGCGCGCATGCCTATTGGCTCGATGGCTGCGAATTGAAGGAAGGTGAGACGGTTCTACAAGTTGGCGTGGGCACGGGATATTACACCGCGATCCTCGCACAACTCGTCGGGCCGCGCGGGCAGGTGCACGCCTATGAGATTGACGAGGGCCTGGCGGATCGCGCGCGCGACAATCTGAAAGACCTGCCACAGGTGAACGTTCAGTCAAAATCGGGCATTGCGGCGGATCTGCCGAAAGCGGATTTGATCTACGTGTGTGCCGGTGCGGCCCAGCCAGCCCAACAGTGGCTCGATGCGTTGCGTCGTGGTGGCCGGCTGTTGTTTCCGCTTGCGCCCGCGGGCGTGCATGGTGGGATGCTGCTGGTCACACGTCCCGATCAGGGTGCGGTTTGGCCGGCAAGGTTCCGTGGCCGGGCACAGTTTATTGGCTGCATCGGTCTTCAGGACGAGGATGCCGGCCGCCGTCTGACGGAGGCGTTTCTGCAGGGGTGGGAACTCGTGCGGTCTCTCCGGCTCGATAATGCCGTCGATGATACCTGCTGGTTTGCGGGCGATGGCTGGTGGCTTTCAACGGCAGAAGTCAGCGCTGTCGACGAGAATTGATCCGCGCCTACACCTGCCGCACCACGCGGGGTTGGCCCAAGTCGCATTCCAGCGCGTCACGATCCCATTTCGCTGAAATCGCCGCGGCTTCATAGGTGCTTTGCAGGAAATCCAGCAACGCCTGGTCGGGATCATCAGCCGTGCGCACGGCATCATAGGGCAGGATGAATTCGCCGAGCACTTCGCTGAAGAACGCCGCGTCCGGCCGCACCTTCGTAGCGCGAAAGCCCGCAGGCTCCGGATAGGCATAGCAGTAGAAGGCGGGATAATCGATCGCGCCGCTTCCTGGCCAGAAGCCGGCGCTGCTGACCTCGTGCGAATAGGCCTCGCAGGCGACGTCGTCGGACAGATACGGTACGCCACCGGGATGACGTGGCGCGCGACGGCCGGAGAAGCGGGTCACCGCCAGATCAAAGCTGCCCCAGAAGAAATGCACCGGGCTGGCCTTGCCGAGGAAGCCGGTGCGGAATTGTTTGAAGACGCGATCGCAGTTCACGAGAATCTGCAGAAAGCCCCTGATCGCTTCCGGATCGTAGGAAGCGTGGACGTTATCTTCCGAAAACCGGACCGGGTCCGGCAGTTCGTTCGGCATCTCGTCGATGGTGACGGAAATGTCCAGCTCGGTCAGCGTCGTCATGGTGGCGGCGTAGAAGCTGGCAACCGATTTTCCCGGAAGCGCAAACTGCCGCTTCGCGCCCTCGCTGGTCGAGATGCGCAGGACGTGATCGATGAAATCAAGATCGATCTGGAACGTTCGCGTGCCGTCCGGGACTGGCGACGTCGTCAGCCCGCGCGGAGTAACATAGAGCGCCACATGCCAGGAATGGTTCAGCCAGGGGGCCTTGCTCAACCTGATCTTACCGACGATCTGGGTCCAGAGATGCAGCGTCGCATAGGTGTCACGCCACGCCGAGGTCGGCAATTCCGGCCACGGGGGTTGCGAAAGATTGCTCATGCCTAAACCCCGTATCGGTGACAAGCGAGTGGTGGATTCCGTATCACGAATCCGTCAGACTGATTTCACGATTTGGTGCATTCCGGGCAGCGGCGCTGGCCGCGCGAGGCGCGGTAGAGACTGCGGCACCACCAGCGCCGTGCAATCGCCTGCAGCGGAGGACGCACCAGTTGAGCCATAAAGAGAAATTCGACCATCGCTAAATCCACCGTCCCCGATGGCTAGCTAGGGCGGCAATCCAGAATGAGAATGCCGCCCATCTCGGATCAGCCATGCAGTTAGCCATGGAGTTTCCTGGCGGTCTCCGCGATCACGCGTCCTTGATAGCGCGCGCCGGCAAGCTCGTTGTCGCTCGGCCGGCGGCTGCCGTCGCCGCCGGTGATCGTGGTGGCGCCATAGGGCGCGCCGCCGGTGACTTCATCGAGCTTCATTTGGCCGGCAAAGCCGTAATTCAGGCCGACGATCGTCATGCCAAAGTGCAAGAGGTTGGTGATGATGGAAAACAGCGTGGTCTCCTGGCCGCCATGCTGGGTCGCGGTCGCGGTGAAGGCGCCGCCGACCTTGCCGTGCAGGGCGCCCTTGGCCCAGAGGCCGCCGGCCTGATCGAGGAAGTTTGCCATCTGCGACGCCATCCGGCCGAAGCGGGTGCCGGTGCCGACGATGATGGCGTCGTAATTGGCAAGCTCTTCGACCTTGGCGACGGGGGCCGCCTGATCGATCTTGTAATGCGAAGCCTTGGCGACCTCGGCGGGCACCAGTTCGGGCACGCGCTTGATATCGACAGTGGCGCCGGCTGCGCGTGCGCCCTCCGCGATGGCGTTCGCCATCGCCTCGATGTGACCGTAAGCGGAGTAATAGAGCACGAGTACTTTGGCCATGATGGCTCTCCTTTGGGTTTGCTTGAATTAGAGTTCGTCATGGCCGGGCTTGTCCCGGCCATCCACGTCTTTCGATCTGCTAAGGGGAGTCGTGGATGCCCGGCACAAGGCCGGGCATGACGACTATTGAGTTGGGCGCCTACGCCGCGTCGACCAGCACCAGTTCGGAATCTTCCAGTGCCGTAATGGTCAGCCTGGCCTCATCGCGGATCGCAGCACCATCGCGAGCGTTGACACGCACGCCGTTGACTTCGATGCTACCGGCCGCCGGCACCAGATAGAGATGGCGCGTCTTGCCGGCTTCGTATTCCGCGCTCTCACCGGCCTTCAGCGTGGTGGCGAGCACGCGGGCATCGGCACGGATCGGCAGCGCATCCTCGTCGCCGGCAATGCCGCTGGCGATGGTGACGAGCTTGCCGGAACGGTCCGACTTCGGAAACGGCTTTGCTCCCCAGGTCGGCTGGCCACCCTTGGTGGACGGCTCGATCCAGATCTGGAAGATCCGGGTGTTGGTCGGCTCCAGATTGTACTCGGCATGACGAATGCCCGATCCGGCGCTCATCACCTGCACGTCGCCGGCTTCAGTCCGCCCCTTGTTGCCAAGCGAGTCCTGATGGGTGATCGCGCCTTCGCGCACATAGGTGATGATTTCCATGTTGGCATGGGGATGGGCGGGAAAGCCGGTGTTGGGGGCGATCTCGTCGTCATTCCACACCCGCAGCGAGCCGTGACCCATATTGTCGGGGTCATAATGGCTGCCGAACGAGAAGTGATGCTTTGCCTTCAGCCAGCCGTGGTCGGCGCCGCCGAGTTCTGCAAAGGGTCTGAGTTCGATCATGGGAATATTCCTTTGAAAGTGTTTGCGAGGGGCCGGGCGCAACGCGCCCAGCCTCTGTTGGTTGGATTGGATCAGGCGCCGAAGCCGCCATCGACGTTGAGCACGGTGCCGGTCACGAACGAGGCGTCCGGGCTGGTGAGGAACACGACGCCCGCTGCGATCTCTTCGGCGGTGCCGTAGCGTTGCAGCGCGTGCTGCGTGCGCTGGGCTTCGGCGAAGTCGCCGCCGTCCTTCGGGTTCATGTCGGTATCGATCGAGCCCGGCTGCAGCACGTTCACGGTGATGCCGCGGGGACCGAGGTCGCGCGATGCGCCCTTGCTGTAGCCGACGATCGCAGCCTTGGTGGCGGCGTAGTCGGCGAGGCCCGGGAACGAGGCGCGGGTCGCAATGCCCGAACCGATGGTGACGATGCGTCCGCCTTCGCCCATCAGCTTCGAGGCGGCGCGGATGGCGGTGACGACGCCATGCACGTTGATCGCGTCCTGGCGGGCCAGTGCCGCGGTGTCGGCGTTGGCATCATCGACTGCGCCGCTGACGGCGACGCCGGCATTGTTGACGAGAATGTCGAGCCGGCCAAAGTGCTTGGCGACGTCATTCACCAATTGCTCGACCTCGAGCGACGAAGCCTGGTCGGCCTTGAAGGCGCGAGCTTCGACACCCCTTGCTTTCAGTTCCCTGACGACGGCTTCGGCCTTGTCAGGGGAGGCGACATAGCTGATGGCGACGTTGGCGCCCTGATCTGCGAGGGCGCGGGCGCTGGCTGCGCCGATGCCGCGCGAGCCGCCGGTGACGAGGGCTACCTTGCCCGAAAGTTTCTTGGCCATTGGATTTCTCCGTTGCTTGAATTCCGATGGCCATTGGATATGCCTCCCGATGCGGTATAGAAATAGAAACTATTGAAACACATTGTTTCTATTTATGGTCTAATGGAAGGGCCGCCTGTGCCGGACATCCATATTTTCGACCGCCCAAGCCGCGGAATCGGCCTCCTGGACCGAACCGCCGGGCGGCTTGCCCAGACTGATGCCAAGTTACTCGGGCGCGAGGCACCGGGGGCATGGCGCCGTCATTCGGCGCCGTATGGAGGAGTTGCGCATGAACGCCGTTCGCCGCGGAGTATTGGGATTGATGGGAGCGCTGCTAGTGGCGGGACCGTCAGACGCTGGCGGCCGGAAGCCGGCCTCGTCCGGTCAGGACGCCGCTGCGAAAGCGCGGCGATTGGCGGTGAAACCTCGCCACGTTGTTTGCTTCCTCGGCGGTGCGAACGGCCTGGCGAAGCTGTCGGACGCGGCTTCAATGGCCATCCGCGATTTCGCCACCGGCTTCAGCATCGATCACACCTATTCCCAGGACAAACCGGATCCGCGCATGAGCCGCTCGTTTGGGGTTTCCTGGGATCGCGTGCATCCCAATGCCCGCTCCAGCGCCGATGAGGACGCGGTGGAAAATCACCAATCGGTGCTGTACGTGCTGGGCCCGCCCATGACGTCGGAAACCGCCATGGTCGTTTCCACCGGTGCCTTGATGCTCGTCCACCAGGTCATCAAGGCGGGGGCTACCGCCGTCAAGGGCGAGAGCGCCGGTGTCGCGCACGGCCTCGTCAGGTGGAACGAACTCATCCTTCAGGCCAGTGCCGCGCTGAAATCCGATGATGACTTCGCGTTGCGCCGCGTTTGCCGCCTGGCATTTGCCAAACGGCCGCTGGCCTCGGGCGATTATCTGGAAAGCGTCGGTTTTCACCTGGCAGGATTGCCCGAAGTGTTTGTGCCGAAGTCCCATGGCACTGAACGCGAAGCCGTCGCGACCATGGATGCGGTCGCTGACGAGATCGCGCGGCAAGGACTGGAGGCAACGCTCAAGTCGCGCCGCGCCAAACTGTCCTTCGAGTCCGATTACGCGGAGGGCGATTTCAAATTCAATCCCTATGGTATCGTCAAGCTTGCATCCTGATTTCGGGCGAGGCCCGAATCCGACTAGAGCGTTTTCAAGCGAAGTGGATACCGGTTCGCGTGAAGAAAACGCGTCAAGACAAAAGATAGAGCCCCGTTCCGATTCCATCGGAACGGGGCTCTAGACAAGGCAGGCCGAATGCCGAAACTCCCGGATTTCGAAGCGCTGGCGATTTTTGCAAAAGTGGTCGAGTTGCGGTCGTTTGCGGCCGCCTCGACCGAGCTCGCGCTGTCCAAGGCCACGGTATCGAAGGCGGTCAGCCGGCTCGAGCAACGGCTCGGCGCGCGGCTGTTCAACCGCACCTCGCGGCGGCTAGCGCTGACTGATGCCGGCCAAAAACTGGCCGAGCGCGCGACGCAGCTTCTGATCGACGGCGAGGCGGCGGAGAGCGAGACCTTGTCGCAATCGATGGCGCCGCGCGGGCTGGTGCGGCTCGCGGTGCCGATGACGTTCGGGGTCAAGGCGGTGGCGCCGCTATTGCCGGAATTCCTGAGCCAGTATCCGGAAGTCTCGATCGACCTGCATCTCAGCGATGCGACGGTGGACCTGATCGGCGAGGGCTTTGATGCCGGCTTGCGCATCGCGCGGCTGCCGGATTCATCGCTGATCGCACGGCGGCTCTGCGCGATGCCGCGCTACACGGTGGCGGCACCGTCCTATCTCAAGCGCCACGGCCGGCCGACGCATCCGATGCATCTCTCCCAGCACAAATGCTTCGGCTACGCCTATCTATCGACGCCCGGCGTCTGGCACTACACCAACGCCGCTGGCGAGCAGGCCAGCGTGCGGCCGGCCGGGCAGCTGCGCGTCAACAATGGCGAGGCGGTGTTGCCGTCGGTGATTGCCGGGCTCGGCATCGCCGATCTGCCCGACTTCATCGTCGGCGACGCGATCGCCTCCGGCGAGGTCGAGGTGATCCTCAAGGGCTGGAAGCAGCCGGAAGGCGCGGTGCATCTGGTGACGCCTCCCGGCGGCCCGCGCCCCGCCCGCGTCGAGGTGCTGGCGGAGTTTCTGATGAAGCATTTTGCCAAGGGGAAGAAGAAGGCATCCTGAGGCGGCGCGACGAACGGCGCCTTTGCCCAGAGGATCGATTTTCGGCTAGGCTACCCCCAACAACCAAAACAAAACGCCAGGGGAAATGCCAATGAATCGTCGGGAACTGTTGAAGGCGGCCGCCGTGCTGCCGCTGGCGCAAAGCGCGCTCTCGCATGCGGCGTTTGCGCAAGCTGCCTATCCCTCGCGCAACGTCACCATGATCGTGCCGTTTCCGCCCGGCGGCCAGGCTGATCTGGCGGCGCGGCCGGTGGCGCAGGCGCTGGAAAAAATCCTCGGCAAGCCTGTGCTCGTCGACAACCGCGCCGGTGGCGGCGGCGGATCGGTCGGCAATGCGGCCGCGGCGCGCGCCGAACCCGACGGCTACACATTATTGATGACGCTGTCGTCGCTGGCGGTGCTGCCGGAAGCCGACCGGCTGTTCGACCGCCCGGTGGCCTACGAAGTCTCGCAATTCGCGCCGGTCGCACGCGTGCTCGCCGACCCCACGCTGCTGGCGGTGCCGGCCTCGGCGCCATGGAAGACGCTGCAGGATTTCGTCGATGACGCCAAAAAGCGCCCCGGCCAGATTCCTTACGGTTCGTCGGGCCCCTATGGCACGCTGCATGTGGCGATGGAAATGTTCGCCGCCAGCGCCGGCATCAAACTGCTGCACGTGCCGTTTCGCGGCGCCGCACCTGCGTTGACCGCGCTGCTCAGCGGCACCGTGCAGGCGGTGGCCTCGGCGCCGGGCACGCTGAAGCAGCAGGTCGACGACGGCAAGATGCGCGTGCTCGCGAATTGGGGCGCCGCGCGCATCGCAAGCTTTCCCGATCTGCCGACCTTCCAGGAACTCGGCTACAAGGACGTCGAGTTCTACATCTGGGCGGGATTGTTCGCGCAGAGCGCGCTGCCGGCGCCGATCATGACGCAGTTGCGCGGCGCGATGGCGCAGGCGGTGAAGGCGCCCGAGGTGATCAGGACCTTCGAGACCGCGGGCAGTCCGGTCGCGTACATGGACGCGCCGGAATTTGCAAAATTCGTCACCGACGACAGCGCGCGGCTGGTCGCCGCGGTGAAGAAGATCGGCAAGGTGGAGTAGGGCCTGCCTCAGAATTCGCTGCGGATTGCGCCCCGCAATGTGTGCCGGTCGAGGCCCGGTGCGAACGCGCCCTCGTAGGAGGCCTTGAACGACGTCGTGGCCGTCAGATCCCACCGCGCCTCGACGCCGGTGAGCGCAGTGGTGCGGGCGCGTTCGACGCCGGTGACCGCGAATTGAATTCCCGGCGCGCCTTCGAAGGCCGCGATCATGGCCGGCGCGTTGCCGGAAAACTCATGGCGCGCGCCGAGCGTGACGCCGAATTGCGCTGGAAGGCCATTCGCCATCACGGTTTGATGCATCAAGCGCAGGCCCGCGGTGCCGAACAGCGCGTCGAAGCCACCAGCCTGTACGCTCTGGTTCACGCCGGGTGCGCCGGTTTCGCTGAAGCCGCTCTGCCTCGTCGCGTACCAGTCGAGGTTGGCAAAGGGCTCGGCCTTGAGGCCGCCGAACTGGAACGGCCGCGCGATGCCGAACGTGGCGGCAAGCGTGTTGGCACGTGACCGGCCGGTGGCGGTTTCTCCCAGGAACGAGATCGCGCGCGAGGATTCGAGCGCAGCGAAGGAATAGCTGATGGCCGATGCGACGTTGAACCCGTAGCTCTCGCCGCGCGCATAGAACCCGGCGTGGCCGGCATTGGCATCGATCCGGTCGGCGCGGTTCGCCGACCGGATATTGCCGGTCGATGCGCCGACTGCGAGGCCGACCGTGGATCCGGGGCTGTTCCACAGATCGACACCGAGTGCGGCGCCGCCGACGCTGGTGTTGGTGCCGAAGGCGATGTCGGTCGCCGCCGCCTTGTCCCAATTGCCATAGCCGCCGAACCACACGCCCTGCGCCGGTGCGGCGCGGCGGCGCGCGCCAAGCGCCTTGCCGATCGGGTCCGTCGGCTCCGGCGCGTAGGAAGAGGCCGACATCCGCAAGGTCTCGCCGCGCGACTGGGTACCGGCGTTCCACATGAAATTCTGGAAGGCGCCGGCCTGATCGACGGTGAAACGGCGCCCATCGGCATGAATTTGTCCGGCGAGATCGTCGAGGCCGGCCTTGATGCTGGGCGTGTTGAGCGCGGCGAGCGTGTTGATGGCGGTGGAGACTGGCCCGGACACACCGCCGAGCTGGGCCTGGTCCAGCGCGCCGGCCACGGCGGCCTGGTTCGGAGTCAAACCGGACAGCGACAGCGTGCCGAAGCCTGCGATCTGCTGCAGCGTGAAATACACATTGTTGGCGTCGTAGCTGAGCTGCCCTGAAACCAGCGGCGCGGTCAGTGGCGCCAGTGATGCGAAGGTCCCGGTGACGCCGCCGGCCGCGGTGACGATCGTGTATTGCGTGTTGGCAACAAAGCCCGTGCCGAGCGGTGCGATCTGCACGGTGCCGCCATTGAGGGTCGCGGTGCCGGTCGCAGCGATCTTGTCGGATTGTCCGGCGGCGTTGATTTCGACCTGATAGATCGAGCCGGCATTGAAGGTGACATTGCCGTTGACGTTGGTGGTACCGATTGAATTGCCGGGCGCGACCGTGCCGCCATTGTTGGCGACGAGACCACCGATCGTGCCGGTGCCGCCGAGATAACCGCCATTGACGGTGACGACGGACGGCAATGTACCGTTCACGATCAGGCCGCCGGCTTCCACCGTCGTCGCGCCGTTGAAGGCGGTGGTGCCGGTCAGTGTCCAGACCGAGGTGCCGGTTTTTCGCAGCAGTTCGAACTCGTCATATTGCAGGCCGCCGCCGAGATTGGCGAGGTTGAACGTGGCGTTTCCGGTCCCGCCAAATCCCAGCGTGTCGATGCCTGTGCCGCCGAGCACATTCCCGGTGATGCTCGATCCAGATGCGAGCGTGAGTGAATCCGCGCCGTCGTTCAGATTGATCGCACCTCCACCCCCACCTGTGACGATGCCGGAGTTGAAGACGGTGTCGACGCCGGTCGAACCCGTGATTCCCGTGTCGGCACTCCCGGAGATCGTACCGTCATTGTTGATGGTGTTGCCGCCTGCGGTGAAAGTAACCCCCTGCGAGCCGATGACCGATCCGCCGGCCAGAATATTGAACGTGTTCGAGGCCGATGTCCCGCCGACATTGATACCTTTCGCGCCGACGGCGTTGCCGAACACGGTACCCTCAATATTGATGGTGTTATTGCTCGAACTGTAAAGAGTAATGGCGGGCGTAGCATTGCCGGTGGTCGTGACAAGACCGCCGGCTGAAACCGACACCGTGTTGTTGGTCGAGCCGGTGAGTACGATTGCGTTGAAAGTGGTGCTCAGAACCGTTGCCTGGTCTTTCACGTTCACCTGCGATGAGGAGGTGTTGTCCAATACAATTGTGTGTAGTGCGGTGGTAACCGAGGCCGCAGCCGCGCCGGTTCCGACATTGATGGTGACGTCGGTTTTTCCGGTCGCGTTGATGAGGTCGGTGTTGCCGACGCCCGTACAGGTCGCCACATCGCCGGAGTCAAGTGCGCCGATGGTGCCGGTGCCGGCCACCGTGCAGGCGGCGCGCGCCGGGCCGGGTGCCAGCGCGAGCAGTCCCCCGAGCACGAGCGGCGCCAGCGCGGTGGTGACGAGCAGCCTGTTGCGCAAGGTATTCGGCATCACGGCGTTTTGGGCGCGGTCCTGTATTCCAGTCGGCATCGACAATTCCTTCGTTGCAGTATCTGAACTGCTAGCGGGAACGTCGCGACGCTTCTTGGAGCCGGGCGAAACGCATTATGGCCGAAGGCGCAGGACGCCGGTTTGTGCCGGCCTGTTGCGGCGCTGCCACGGACGGCCGGGCCGACGGCGCGACGCGTTGCCGCACCGAATGGACAACAGCGCAAATTTCTATGGCCTGTCGCGCAACTCCGCTTGAGGACGTTGCATGGGGCCGCCGACGCGATATTGGTGTTCTGCTACACGAGCCTGGAGACGCGCGCTTATGGCGACCGACAGCGAATCGATCCGCGGCGCGCCGCGCCTCGGCTATGCCGGCGACCCCTGTGGACCAACCTACGACGCCTGGCGGGAGGAGTTTTGCCGCCGCGTGATGTGCGGCGATGTGGCACCGCTCGCGGCCGGGCCCGTGCGATGCGACGTGACCGCGGTGCCGCTGCCGGGCCTCAAGATGTCGGGGGCCGCAGGCTCGCCGATGCAGTTCGTCGCGACCGGCGCCGACCGCGACAGCGCGCTCGCCTTCGTGCTGGCCACGGCCGCGCCGATGCGCATCACGGTCGGCGGCCGGTCGGTCGATCTTGAACCGATGGGCACCGGCCTTGCCGACGCGGCCCATGAAGGTGCCGACGTCTCGCAACTGGCCGAAGGGCGCTTCAAGTCGCTGTTCATCGAGCGCCGCACGCTGCTCACCTACTGTCCCGATGCGGAAGATCGCATTGCGCGGCCGCTCGCGCCAAACCCCGCGCTCGCGGCGATGCTGCACCAGTATTACGACCTCGCGGTTCAGCATGCCCCGGGTCTCGACGCACTGGCGCAGAGTGCCGTCTCGCAGCATCTTCTGGACCTGGTGGTGCTGATGCTGGGGACAGCACGCGACGAGACCGAACTCGCGAAAGACCGCGGCCTTGCGGCGGCTCGCCTGGAAGCGATCAAGGCCGACATTCTGTCGCGCCTCGGCGACGGCAGGCTCACGCTCGCCGACCTCGCGCAGCGCCACCGCGCCAGCCCGCGCTCCATCCAGATGCTGTTCGAGCGCGCTGGTACCACGTTTTCGGAATTCGTGCTGGAGCAGCGGCTGATGCGGGCGGCACGGCTGCTGCGCGATCCACTGCGCCGGGCGAGCAAGATCAGCGATATTGCCTATCTCTCCGGCTTCAACGACGTCTCGTATTTCCACCGGTCGTTTCGCCGGCGTTTTGGCATGACGCCGCTGGACGCGAAAATGCGACGCTCGGAAAAAGAGTAGCAAGCTAGCGGTCCCTGTCCTGCATCACATGGCGATGCGACGTCGCGCGGACGGGCGCTCGTGACGCGCTTCCCTCGACTGGTCGCCGCGGCGCGGGACAACGGAGGCGGAGTAGGGAACTCCATTCACATTTTTTTGTCTGAGCGAACGTTGGGTGGCCGCATTCATTAGAGAGTTTTGGGAGCGGTGCGAGTTGGAACCCGCATCGCCACACCACTCGAATGAAAGGACCGGACATGAAACGAGCGGACCCGGCCGCGCCACGCATTGTGCTCAGCCTTATTGTGCTCAGGCTTGCCCTCGCGATCGGAAGCGCTGGCGCCCTGCAATCAACAGCATTCGCCCAGGAATACAGGGGAACCTGGGAACAACAGATGGCCTGCACCCCCGACGTATGGCGACTGTGCAGCGATCAGGTTCCGGATGTCAGCCGGATCGTGGCGTGTTTGCGGCAGAATACGCCGCAGCTCTCGAACAATTGCCGCGCCGTATTCGAATCGCAGGCGAATGCGCAACAGCCACCGGCCGGCCGGGCGCCACAACAGCAGATCGCGCCGCGCGGCCGTGCAGCACCACTGGTACAGCCCCAGCCGCTGCCGCCGAGACCCTACTATCAAGACGACGACGATTAGGCCGTCGCCTCGCTTTCGGTTTTGACCTCGCAGACATCGACCCATTCGGCCGCGGTCAGTTCCGCCATGCGCGCGGGTGTGATGCGCACCGCGCTGTGCGTTGAGCCCGCCGCCGGAACCACGATATCGAACGCCTTTAGGGACACATCGCAATAGACCGGGAGCGGCGTCTTCAGTCCGAACGGACAGACGCCGCCGACTTCATGGCCGGTGATCTCGGCGACCTCGTCGAGCCCCAGCATCTTCGGCTTGCCGCCGAACAGCGCCTTCACCTTCTTGTTGTCCATCCGCGAGGTGCCGGCCGCCACGATCAGGACCAAGCGTTCGCCGATTCGCAAACTGAGCGTCTTGGCGATTCGCGCCGGCTCGACGCCATAGGCCTCGGCCGCGAGCGCGACCGTTGCCGAACTCATGGTGGATTCGATCACCGTAATTTCAGGCGCCTTCTCGGCGAAGAAGGCGCGGACGGATTCTAGGCTCATGGGTCAGGACTTTCGGGTAGAGCGTTTTCCAGCGAAGTGGACACCGGTTCGCGTCAAGAAAACGCGTCTAATCAAGAATCTGGAGCCCCGTTCCGATTTCATCGGAACGGGGCTCTAGCTACCAGGTCGGGCAATTCGGCGAGCGCGTGGATGCGATGGTCGGGCTCGAGCCCGAGTTCGTCCATCTGGGTGCGGATCGCCTTGAACATCGTGAGCGGCGGGACGAGATCGGCTTTGGTGCAGGCCTGCGCCATCGCCTCCGGCGTCACCCGTTCGATCCAGGCGACGTTGAGGCCGAACGCCTTGGCGCCGCAGGCATCCCACGGGTTCGAGGAGATGAACAGCACTTCGTGCGGCGGAATGTGAAGCGTGCTTTCAATCAAGGAGTAGGCGTCCGGGCTCGGTTTGAATACTTTATTGGCGTCGATGCTGATGGTGGCATCGAGCACGCGGTCGAGGCCACTGTTCTTCACCAGCGCGCCCAGCATGTCCGGGCTGCCGTTGGAGAGAATGGCAAGCTTCTTGTCTCTCATCGCAGCGAGCGAGGCAAGCGCGTCGGGATAGAGATCGAGATGCAGGTACTTGTCCATGATCCCAGCGAAATCAGCCTCGTCGTATTTCAGGCCGAGGCAGCGCAGCGTGTAGGCCAGGGATTGCCGCGTCACGACCGAGAAATCCTCATAGCGCCGCATCAGCGAACGCAGCCAGGTGTATTCCAGCTGCTTGATGCGCCAGACCTGGGTGATGATTTCGCCGTAACCGGGAAAGGCTTGTTCGGTGACTGACGCCACCGACTGGATGTCGTAGAGCGTGCCATAGGCGTCGAACACGACGGCTTTGATAGTCACGTGACTTACTCGCTCCTGCCAATCGTTGCGTCGAGGAATTCGCGGAGCGCGACGATCGATTGGTCTGTTGCTGTCTGGTTGAATTCGAGACGGTGCCCCGAAAGCTTGGCCGGTGTCGTGACGTTGGGTGCGTCAAAGGCGTGATAGGCGTCGGGATAGACGATGAGCTTGATCGGCGCACCCCGATCCTTCTGCCTTGATATCCCCAAGGCGTCCCGGCCGTCTACCATGTTGCGGCACTCTTCGGCAGGCGTCAGGTCATCGCGTTCGCCGATCAGGATCAGCGTCGGCACCGTCATCGCGCCCTTGAAATGACGGCACGGCGGATAGAAGGCGATGGCGGCATGAAACTTGTTTGGCGAAGCCTGTTCCAGGAAGCCGTGCTCGACGGACGTGAGAGCCACCCGACCGCCGCTCGCAAAACCCAGCACCGCAACACGCGCAGGATCGACCGATGGATGGCGCACCAGAAACTTCAGAGCCCGGTAGGCATCCAGGATCAGATCCTGCGGGGGATGTTCGCCGCAGTTCTTCAGGCCGCGCGGGCCGAGGCTATCGACGGTCAGCGTCACATAGCCCCAGGATGCGATCCGCTTGCCCCAGCGCTGGTCCAGCCGTCCCCAATTTCCATTGCAGCTATGCAGCAACACGACGGCGGGCGAGGGGCTCGCGCTGCTTGTTTGCCGCAGGTAACCCTGCAGCGGATTTGAACTGGCGAGCGGGCTCTCGATTTCGACGGCGATCGGCGGCGATTCAGCCGCGAGGCATTGAACGATCGAGATCGCGGTGACGAGGACGGCGATTTTGGCAAGTTGGATCACTGGCCACCATCTTGTTCGACCGTCCGCCTGCGAAGCGAACGCCTCGTTATATACCCAAAATCTTCCGCGCGTTGGCCTTCAGGACCTTGGGCCGGATCTCGTCGCGGATGTCGAGTTTGGCAAAATCCGCCAGCCAGCGGTCCGGCGTGATCACAGGCCAGTCGGAGCCGAACAGCATCTTGTCCTGCAGGATCGAGTTGATGTAGCGCACCAGGATCGGCGGGAAATATTTCGGCGACCAGCCGGAGAGGTCGATATAGACGTTCGGCTTGTGGGTCGCCACCGACAGCGCCTCTTCCTGCCAGGGGAACGACGGGTGGGCGAGGATGATCTTCAGATCGGGAAAGTCCGCCGCCACGTCGTCCATGTACATCGGGTTGGAATATTTCAGCCGCATCCCCATGCCGCCGGGCATGCCGCTGCCGACGCCGGTCTGGCCGGTGTGGAACAGCGCGATCGCGCCGCCCTCGTTGATCGCCTCATAGAGCGGGTAGGCCATGCGGTCGTTGGCATAGAAGCCCTGCATGGTCGGGTGGAATTTGAAGCCGCGGACGCCGTATTCCTCGATCAGCTTGCGTGCTTCGCGCACGCCAAGCTTGCCCTTGTGGGGATCGATGCTGACGAAGGGGATCAGGACGTCGAGATGGTCGGAGGCGACTTCCAGCATCTCGTAATTGTTGTAGCGGCGGAAACCGGTCTCGCGCTCGGCGTCGACCGGGAAGATCACGGCGGCGATCTTCTTGGAGCGGTAATAGGCCGCGGTTTCCGGCACGGTCGGCGGGTGCTTGTGCGGCGACTTGAAATAGTCGGCCATCTGCGCCTGGAAATCGTCATAGCCGTCGTCGCCATGCATGCCGCAGGGCTCTTCGGCGTGGGTATGGATGTCGATCGCCACGACGTCGTCGATATTGGGCAGCGTGAGCTTGGCCATTTGCGGTTCCCGGCGGCTTGATTTTTCGGTCTGGGAAATTGATTATACTATATAACAAATTCCGCAAGGCGGCAGAACCAAGATCGCGGAAAAACAGGGAGGATGGCATGGCGCAGGCGGAAGCCTTCGAGACCGATTTCTGGAAAGACGCCAATTTGCGCAAGGCCTGGGACGACATCGTGCCCGGTGCGCCGCGCAAGACTATCCCCTACACGCTGACCAGCGAGGCGATCGAGCTGTACTGCAAATCGGTCGGCGAGGATCACCCGATCTATTTCGACGAGGCCTACGCGAAAACCACCCGCTATGGCGGGCTGATCGCGCCGCCCTCGATCCATATCCTGCTGATGTTCTCGTGCACGCCGGCGGATGACTGGATGCGCTCGCCCGGCACCGTCAACGCCGGGCAGTCCTGGAGCTACAACATTCCGGCGCGGCCGAACGACGTCATCACATTGCAGGCCCGCGCGCTCGACAAGTTCATCAAACGCGAGCGGCTGTTCGTGGTGCACGACAACGTCTTCTTCAACCAGCATGGCGACGTGATCTGTTCCGGCCGCGGCTGGACCATCCGGCCCGAATGAGCGGAGAGCGTCATGACCACCAGCTTTGAAAACCTGAACGCCGGCGACAGCATCGACGGGCCGAAATTCGCGGTGTCACGCGAATCGATCCGGCTGTTTTGCGATGCCTCGCTCGACTACAATCCGCTGCATCTCGACGACGACTACATGAAGGGCAATTTCGGCAAGACCAATTTCGGCGGCATCATCATGCATGGCATGAACAATTTCGGGCTGATCTCGCGAATGCTGACCGACTGGGCCTATCCGGCGGGCGCCGTCCACCGCCGGCTGGAAACCCGCTGGGTCAAGCCGGTGAAGCCCGGCGACACCATCCAGCCGACCGGAATCGTCAAATCCAAGCAGGTGACCAAGAACTCGCGCTGGGTGCTGATCGACGTCATGGTGCGCAACCAGAACGACGAGAAGGTCGCGACCGGCGAGGCGATGGTCGAGTTTCCGAACCAGGGTGTGTATTCATAAATCAGGACGCTCGTATTGGGTGCGTCGGATGTCCGCTTGCGGCCGAGCAATCTGGCTCCTGGCTGGATCTGCGTAGTCAAGACCATCCGCCCCAAGTCGCAGCATGGTGTCAGGTTTGTCGTGTACTAGGTCCGCTTGCGCACGACAGTGGAAACGGTCTCGTGTGCACGCACCGGGGTGCAGGTCGTGAATACGAGCGCAAACCGGCTGCACTGCCAGTCAGCGCCGAGCGCGGCGCTGGTGGGTGATGTCAGGTTGACCGACAGTAATGCCGCTACGCAGGAAAACATCACGTACGCCGCGATCAGCACTGCTCCCTTGTGGGTCCTTGGGTGGGAAGTCATGGCCCTGGCTCCTGTACGATGGCCGGAAGAATAAGGGGCAGGCTACACAGTCTCTAATTCACATCCTGACCCACATTTTTCGCTGGTGATCCGAAGGCGTGCGCGATTGCTGGCACTGGATCAGCGCCGCAGTCGGACTCGCGCACCGGAGCAAACAGCATCTTTATTCGATCGCCCCGTCGGCACGGGTGAACAGTGGGCGGAATGTCAACGCCGAGCGCCTTGGCTGTTCTGAGATTGATGACCAGCTCAAACTTGGCTGGCTGCTCGACGGGCAGGTCAGCGGACTTCGCGTGCGGCTGCTGGCTGGGTTTGATCTTGATCAAGTTGAGCAGCGTCGCCGCCACGATCATCACCAGGACGCCACCAACACTGACCGCGATCTGCATCGTCAGCCCCTCCGAGATGTGGAGCAGCGCCAGGTGGCTGGCGAACGTCAGCAGAACGCCGAGGCAGTAGATTGGCAGCGAGTTCTGGCCACAGAGAGTGGCGCCGCGCATCACCGCCGTCGTCAGCCCTCGCCAATTGCGAGGCACGAACCATACCACCAAAACCGCAAGGGCAAAAAAATGCAGCAGTCGCAATGGATCGAGATTCGATTTGTCCATCGGATAAAGCAGCGTCACCAGCGCCTGCGGGATCAGCGCTTCCAGCGGTTTGATGCTCCAGCTCAATGCGATGATGAGGCTGAACACCAGATAGAGAACGGCAGCCACAAGCGCGGTGCGTGAGGTCACCCACGGCCGGAATCTCTTGCCCTCGATGATCCACCACGCGCCAAGCACAAACGGCAGCTGCCAGGCCAGCGGATTGAAGTACCAGTGGTTGTTCGGCCATGCCGGGATGGTCCAGCCGAAGACGTGCACCAGTGCGTAAAGCAACAACGACGCGCCGAGCGTTGCGTTCGGCGCTCGCAGCAGCAGCCACAGCAGCGGTGCGAACAAAAGGTGATAAAGCACAAAGAGCGGCAAGACGTCGGTGTTGACGGGGCGGTATTGCAGGATCGCCGCGTGCGCGAGCGTCACGCCCGGCTGTTCCAACAGAATGCGCGTATTGCTCTCGTCGGCAAGACGGCCACTGCCTGCGAGGTGAACCATGATGGCGCAGGCGAGCGTGAGCAGCAGAAATGCGACATAAATATCCCAGCTTCGCCAAAGCGTCCGGCCGATCACGCCGGTCCAGCCCCCGCTCCACCGTGCCTTGCCGTAGGCCAGTGCGCAGGTCACACCAGAGACGAACATGAACACTTCCGCGGCATCGCTGAAGCCGTAGTTACGCAGCGTCAGCCAGCTCCCGATGTTGTTGGGGACATGGTCGAGAAAGATGCACCAGAGCGCGATGCCGCGGCAGGCATCAATGCGCAGATCGCGGCCGCAGCCGTTAAACTCCGGCAGCGCACCTACCGATAGCTTCGGGGTGGCAGTTCGATCATGCATCTGGTTGCCCCGTCCGGCGTGCGAGCACGGTTCAAGAGGGACCGAATTTGACAGAAAACATCGCCGCCGCACTGCCGGATCGTGACAATGCCGCAGTCTGGCGCCGCTTCACGCCGAACCCGGCCACGAAAGCTGTTGCGATAACGATCAAAAGGCGGCGCTTGGTAGAACCTCCTGGCGCCGTCTGTTGACGATCATCATTCAACGGCACAGCGCGTCAATCAGCCAGAGGTCCACACAGAGAGGTTCCTAGGTCCTATGATCAAGGTACCGTACAGATCTCGGCATCAATTTGACATCCGTCAGACACATCATGGACATTTCACCATTGCGCATAGCCGAAGGAGACTCTGAGCCCCGCGACCTTCGTGGTTCGCACCCGGTGTCCTACTGTGAGGTGATTTCAATTTCAGCACACAACGGCATTCGGCTTCTACCTTGAGTGCCTGGCCTGGGACGGAGGATGGACGGTTTCGGAGCCAGTCTTCTTCCTCGCCAGAGACCCGAAGGTGGGTGTATGATTTTTTCAATGGATCTCCGTGCAATGGCAAACGGAGAGCTTTTCATGAAAGTTCTTATTGTCGACGATCATACGCTAATCCGCGAGGCGTTGCACGCTGTCCTGAAACAACTGAAGGGAGAAGCCGTCATATTTGAAGCTTCGAACGGCCGTCAGGCAGTGCACATAGTCGAGGAACATCCCGACATCAGCCTCATTTTGCTTGATATCAATTTACCTGATCGAGATGGCTTCTCTGTCCTCCGCGAACTCCGTGACCGCTATGCGACCATTGCTGTCATCATGCTCTCGTCCTCGGATGATCAAGATACAGTCAAGCGCGCTTTCAAACTTGGCGCTCTGGGTTTCATCACGAAAACGACCGAACGTGAGGTCATACTCAACGCTATCGAGCTAGTGTTCTCCGGCGGTATTTACATTCCCTCGGAGATTCTTGAGGAAACAACGTGTCCGAAGCTTACAAATAAGCTAGCGACGGGCGGCTCCCCCAAGGATCTCGGGTTGACCGATCGGCAGATTGAGGTGCTTGCGCTCCTGATGAAGGGAAAAAGCAACAAGATCATTGCCAAGACCCTCAATATGGCAGTGCCGACAGTGAAGAACCACATCACGGTCGTTCTCAAGGCACTCAGCGTAACGAGCCGCACTGAGGCAATAATAAAAGTAGGAAAAATGGGCTGGGAATTGTCGCCAAAATCTGAGTCATAACGCCCCCGGTGCCTTTCCTATCGTCCATGATCTCTAAAGAGCTCGTGGATGACAGCGCGGAGCCGCATTGGCTCGACAGGCTTGTGCAGCAAAATGTATCCTCTATCCATAGCGTCACGTAATGGTTCAGGTGCCGTATCGCCGCTGATGAGGATGGCCGGAATTGATGAACCAAACACCGCATTAATTTGTTCAATGGCTTGGCTCCCGGTCTTTCCGCTCGCAAGATGATAATCCGAGATTATAAGATCGGGGCATTGTTGGCGCTCGGCAAGTCGGGCAAGTGCAGCCTCCTCGGATCCGGCGGTAAGGACGGAGTATCCCCATTTGGCAAGCAATCCGCCCGTTCCCTCCAGCACAATTGGAGCATCGGCAATAACAAGAACTACCTTGCCGTCGACCGCAAAGGCTGCAGGGGAGGCGACGGGCTCGGTGGACGTGACGCCTTCATCGGCCATCGGAACCAGGATTGCGAATCGCGAGCCTTGGCCCACAGTCGAAGCCAAGTCGATTTGATGGTTGAGAAGTAGGCGAAGCCTGTCGACAATAGCCAGGCCGAGGCCCAGGCCGCCATATCGGTTCCGTTCTGGGGCAGGAAGTTGAAAAAACTCGCTGAATATATTCTGCTTCTGATCCTCAGGAATGCCGGGACCGCTATCCCATACTTCGATACGCAACATTGCACCGCGCCGACGACATCCGACGATGATCCCGCCCCGCAATGTATATCGCACAGCATTGGATACCAGATTGAGCAGAATGCGTTCGAGCAGCATGGCGTCGCTCCGCACCCAGGCGTCACTTCGCCTAACGCGTAGCCGCAAGCCTTTTTCTCGCGTTGCCTGATCAAATGCCGTCTCAATTTTTTGCAACAGGCGCGCGATCGGGAATTCGGTAAATTTGGGTGTAAGGATCCCAGCATCGAGTCTGGAAATATCCAGGAGCGAATTGAACATTTCATTCATTTCTTTGCGCGTTGCATCGACCCGCTCGATCGTCTTTCTCCTTTCCCCCGATTTGAGCGGCATGCGCAGCTGTGCAACGAACAGGCCCAGTGCATGTAATGGCTGCCGCAAATCATGGCTTGCCATCGCAAAAAAGCGCGATTTTGCTGCATTGGCGAGCTCCAGTTCGTGCGTACGCTCTGCGACCTTCCGTTCGAGCTCGATCTGCGCGCGGCGCAGACGTTCCTCCGCTTTCTTGCGCACCTCGACGTCGGCGCTCAGTAACAAGCTTGGAACGGTAATACTGATCAAGAACATCAACACCAGCAGGAATGAAACGTTGAGATCCGCGGTCGTGAAGGGGCCGCCGCCCGTGAACGTCCCCCAAATCGTGATGCCCGCAAGCACCAGCGCAACCGTTGCGGTGTCACGTGGACCGCGGCGCAACGCCGCCCACAACATTGGCAGGATCACAAGAAAACCCAGCGGATCTCGGCTCGGCGTTTGCTCGATCAGGGGGCTGAAAGCAATGAGTCCAACAGCCGCCGCTGTTACGAGGACGCCGACCGTCTCCAAAAATTCATTGCGGTTGAAGGCATGGGAGTGGCTCGACGCCCAAAGCACGATAACGGGCGCAATGACCAGCGCGCCGGTCACATCTCCCAGCCACCATGTGACCCAGGCGTCCGCGAAATTCGCTCGTTCGATGTACCCGGCGGTTGCCAGGCTGGTCAGTCCAATGCTGGCGCTGATCGGTGTCGCGATCACGAAGCAAATCAGAGCAAACTTCGCGACAGAATCTGGCCTCGAAAACGTACTACATCCGCTCGACCATCGATTGATCAGGTAAGCGCCAACAACTGCTTCAAGAGAGTTACCGGTCGCAATCGCAATTGCGGTGGCAACCGAGCCGGCGGTCGTCGCATTGGCGATCACCGCCGCCGCGAAAATTGCGGGCCAGGTCCGATATCCCCACAACAGCACCGCCGCCAGCGCGACACCCGTTGGCGGCCAAATTGGCGTTGCACTGGGATGAATAGAGGCGAGAGCAAGGCCGCCTTTTGCCAGCGCGAAATAGATCACTCCAATTGCGACCAGACCGCCGGCATACCTAATGCTTCGGCGGAAATTTATCTCCAGCGTTAGTGATCGTGGATCGGACATCGTCGACGCCTGGACTAGGCTGTTGGATCGTCCACCATGACTGACCTTTTGATCTCCTTGATAAAGATCAAAGATTGCTACTTGCTCTTTTACCGCGCGGTTGATCGACACCCCTACGTCCGACCGGTGCGACAATGCCAGACTCGGCAAGATGCGCTCGGATCGAATTGATCACCGCAATCTGCTGACGGACGAAGAGATGGCGCGTACTTGGTTCACGAGGGCAAACTCTCTGCCGATGCCGATCGACATCGGCTTGGGGGCTAGAATGCGTGGCGGTTCCGGAGGAATGCTCTTGGCCTGGACATTGCCAGCCACTTGAACGGTAGCAACTGAGGACATTGACAGAATTGAATAGACATTTGCGATTGCTCCGTCCTTGGCGGCCACCGCAATTGCCCTGCATAATCGCAATTCGGGTTCGTTGGGGAAACTACCCATTTCGAGTTAGCAGCAGCTGGTAGTAAGCCTTTTGGACAATGATCAGTTTAGCCTTCCGTTCACTCAGCAGATCTGGCGGATGCTTGCGGCCTTTCGTCCGTGCACCTCAACCGCACCGCACCGTACAGGAGCGTAGGCGTGGCGGCCTGATCGAATGGGCGGGCGACCTCGTGACGCTGTTCCGGCGCATGGAACTTGCGCATGTGGCGGAGTTCACGCCGGAGTACCGGCAAGGCGATGGTCGAGTTTCCGAACTAGGACGTGAACCCATAAATTCAGATTGGTCGAATGACGTTCGCATTGAAGCGCATTGCAAACTCAAGCTGCCGCGCGTCGGCTATGGAAGATTGCACCGCCTACGCCGGTAGGAGACCCGCCACGCGATAGCTCTCGATCAACGAGTCAAAGAGTGAAATATCAGAGCGGCTCCTCGCCATCAGCTGAGCGCCGGCGACGGCGGCGAAGATAGCGCGAGCCCGCCCTTCGCTTTCCTCGGCACCGACCACGGCCGCAGCTGATAGCACCTTGCTCAGCCACGCCACGTTGACGTCGGCAAAGGTCTTGACCTCCCTCTTCACCGCTTCCGGCAGATCATCGTATTCGGCAGCCATGAAGCTGCAGAGGCACATGCGATTGTCACTCTGGAGCGACTTGCGAAAAATATCCGGATACTGGTGCAGGCAGCGGACCGGATCCGGGGTTTCGGCCAACATAGACGCGAGACCAGCCGCGGTGTCTTCCCAATAGCGCCTCGCTACCGCTGCGCCGAGATCGGCCTTGCTCGGGAAATGATGGTAGATGCTCGCGGCCTTGATGCCCACTTCGTCCGCGAGATCGCGGAAATTCAGGCCGCTGTAGCCATGCGCCTGGGCGGTCCGTCTGGCGGCCGCCAGGATGGCTTCCTTAGAGCTTGTACTCATCTCGCTGCCTCACCGCTCCCGCTTCGCCGCCAGCAACCTACCAAGTGACAGATAGGTGTTGACAGCGCAAACCATAACCCATACTTGGTCTACTAAGCGTTAGGTAGGCTAGGGTGAAGGAAGAGATGATGAAGATTTACGATTGGCCCACTGGCCCATATCCGGCCCGCGTCCGGATCGCTTTGGCCGAGAAGAACCTGCAATCGCGTGTCCAGTTCGTGTCGGTCGATCTCTGGAAAGGCGAGCACAAGAAGCCCGAGTTCCTCGCCAAGAACTACTCAGGCACGCTGCCGGTGCTCGAACTCGACGACGGGACCCTCATCGCCGAGTGCACGGCCATTACCGAATACCTTGATGCGCTTGATGGCGTGCCCGCACTCACCGGCAGGTCACCGCGCGAGAAGGGCTTGATCCACATGATGAGCAAGCGCGCCGAGTTGGAGCTGCTCGACGCGATTAGTGTTTACTTCCACCACGCCACGCCGGGGCTTGGGCCCCACGTCGAGATTTATCAGAACCCCGAGTGGGGGTTCCGGCAGCGCGACAAAGCCCTAAGGGGCATGCACTACTTCGATGGCATTTTGAAAACACCGCCGTACGTCACCGGTGAGGCGTTCTCGATGGCCGACATCACGGTCATTGGCGGTTTGATTTTTGCGGGGCTCGTGGAACTGCCGGTGCCGGCGGAGTGCGAGGCGCTTCAGGCCTGGTACGCAAGGATGCAGGAGCGTCCCAGCGTAAAGAACCGGGTGACGATGTCTGAACCGACCGGGGCGTCCGTTTGAAGTCGATGCGCGCCACCTCACAATTCACCGAGCGCCGCCCAAAGCGGCACATGGCCGGCGAGCTTGGTATGTACTGCGCATAGAGCGCGCGACCGGCCGGTGCGATGAACAGAATTTGGTGGCGCGGAATTGTTGCGGACGTGACGGCATACACAAAAAGAACGGCCGCCTGCGTTGGCGCAAGCGGCCCAAGTCTAGGGAGGAAACGCCCAAGGAGGGCAGCGATAGCGCGAGGGGCGCTACCGCACCCCCTAGCTAAGATGATCGCGATCGGCGGCTCAATTGGACGTAGGTAAACGTCGGGTATCTCAACGGGTCGCGGGACTATACGAAGGTTTATGGCGCTCGCCCTTAAAGCCGACCACTTCCGCAAGGGGGTCAAAAGCGCCGTTTTGGCGGTCTGTCGGCCACTTCCGATCTACCTCGATAAGCAGACATAGTCCGAGTTCGTCGGCATGTCTCAATCGTGCCAATGGCGGAAGTAATCCCGACTCGCGGCGTCGCGAAACGGCGATTGTGCGACACATCGAGAATGGCGCTCTTAAGGCCCTTCCCGGTTATGGGGTGTGGCCGCCGGGCCGCCCCCTCCCCATTTTGGCTGTGGGGGACGAGCACGTCCTCGTGTGCCATCGGAGACGGGCAATGACCATAAGAACCTTTTGCACGCTTGCCGCCGGCATCTTTGCCCTGATCGCGCTTCTGCAGTTGATCCGGATTGCGATGGGGTGGTCCGTCACCTTGAATGGCGTCGATGTGCCGTTCTGGGCGAGCTGGATTGCCGTCACCGTGGCGGGCGCGTTGAGCTTCGTCGGCTTCCGCGCCGCCATGCGCAGCTAAAGGCTGGCAGAGCCCGCCCGGGCTGATCTGTCGCCGGGCAACGGAGCCACTTCCCTACTCGCGGGTCCCTACTCGCGGGCCTCGAGCCGTCGTGCTCTACCGCGACAGCGGTTTAGTGCAATGTATGTTTTGCGACCCCAATATTCTGCGATATGACAGCGGAGGCTCATCGGAAGAGGCGACTTCCGGTGTGGGTCAATCGTGTCCTTGTCGGGGCGACTGCTCTTGGCGGGCGCTAAGCGGACATTCGCTGAAACGCCGACGTCCGCTAAGTGCTGATATTGTTGCAAAAGTCTTTTTGGGGTGACGAACGAAAATTCTTGGAGCCGCTGATGCGTTTTACGCACGGCGACGTGAGGGGACCATATTGTTTCATCCAAAATCGATCACGGACCTCCGTAGTGGCGTTGAAAAGCGACGCAGCGGCAGAGAAGTCCAAAGATCAACGTTCGCGAGATTTTTAGGGGTATTCGATTTTCGACTTTTGCAACACAATCGGCACTTATGAGACATGTCGACCGGCCCTGAGGATGTCCGCTTCCGGGGGAAAACCGGAAGCAGTCTGCCGACGACAAAAGTGACGCGATTGACCCAAAGCAGACCCCAAGCCGTTGGTGGTAGCCAGTAAGGGCTGGAAATAGCTGGCCTACACTCCTGACTGATGCTCGCGAACGGATTATTCTGCAGCGCGGCTACGCCTTCATGCCGTCACAAGCTTCCGCGCATAGCTCGGAAGAAATCTTTGCGAATGAACCGGCGGTCAACATGCCGACGTCCGTCATAACCAAACGCGGTTCAAAGTCATAAGTCACGCCGTTGAGTGAGGGCTCAGTGGAGGCTGCACCTTCACTCTAACACACGCGCCGCTCACTGGGGCGGTTAGACGCGGATGCCGTGTAGTTGTCCGCCATACATGCTGGGGTCCAAGTACTGCTCGCGCACTACGTGAGTCCGGGCACCTTGGGTATTGTAGGCTAGCCCGTAAGGCCCGCTAATGGCACTTTTGCGAAGTGCCGACCGGCTCTGAAATGGTCTATTTATCGAGGTAGACCGGAAGTGGTCGGCCTGGCGTCAGAGCGGCGCGATTGACCCGAAACCGACACACGTTGCGCGTCGATCGGGCGATGCTTCGGATTGGCGCACCCCAATAGCATGCTAACGTTGACGCCGATCCTGCTCATCTGGGAATTGCCGGCAAAGAGGAGGACGCTATGTTCAAACGTTCAGTTGCGGCAGCAATTGCTGTTGCCGCATTTTCCAGTTTGCTGCTGGTTGCAGCGGTGCCATCCCCCGCGCAAGCGGCCGACATTGAGCTGCTTGGTCCAGTCTCACTTCGGGTCGTGCTCCCCGGTCTCCTGCCGCAATTCGAAGAGTCGTCGGGACATAAGATCACCGTTGGCTACGCCACACTTGGCGCCATCACGAAACGTCTTGTCGAGGGCGAAGCCGTTGATGTGGCGATGGTGTCGCCCGAACAGAATGAGGAGCTACAAAAGCGGGGCAAACTGATGGCGGGCAGCCGCGCGGAGATTGCCAGGGTCGGCTTCACAGTGTTCGTAAGGAAGGGCGCACCCAAGCCCGACGTGGGCTCGGTGGATGCGCTGAAGCTCGCGCTGCTGGCGGCAAAGTCGATCGTTCTTGGCGACCCAGCCGCCGGTGGCGGAGCAGGCGTCTACACCGCAGGCTTGATGGAACGCTTGGGGCTTGCGGCGGACATAAAGGCGAGGACCAAACTGGTGAAGTCCGGCACCGAGGTTGCTGAGGCGGTGGCGAAGGGTGAGGCCGAAATCGGAATCGGGGTGGCGAGCGATGCGGCAATCGTTCCCGGTCTCGACGCTTTCCCGCTGCCAACAGGAGCCCAGAGCTATTCCGTGTACGTGGCCGGGGTCAGCTCGGGCAGCAAGCAGGTCGATGCGGCGAAGGCGCTGATCGTGTTCCTGACCTCACCTGCAAGCAAGCAAGCCCTGAAGGCCAATGGCTTCGAGACGCCATGAGGGTCTCCGATTCTTGCGCAATGCAGGAGTCCGTTAATGGCACTTTTCCGACCTGACCGGTCGCGCCGATCATGTCCGTTCGCGGCGCTAAAGCGGATGTGCTGGGACATCGTC
>NZ_JAFCLR010000034.1:0-87907 GCF_018131065.1 Bradyrhizobium sp. AUGA SZCCT0431
ATTGCCGGAGATGCCGGCATCCTCAGTGACCGCGGCAACCGCCGCAGCGGCAACCGGGGTGTCGTTGGTGCCGGTGACGGTCAACGACACCGTCGCAAGACTGCTCGCCGCAATGCCGTCGGTCGTCACATATTGGAAGCTGTCTGAGCCAGTTTGGCCATTGGCGAGACTGTTGAACACCCCGTTCTGCATATAGCTGAAAGTGCCGGTCTCAGTATCGAGCGTCGCCGTTCCACCCGCCGTGGTGGTGAACTTGATCGAGCCATTCATGACTCCATCCAGATCACCTACTCCGCCGTCGGTGATCGTGTTCGCACCTACTTTGACGGCCGCAACGTCCAGATCCCCGCCATCGAAATCCGTGTCGTTGCCAAGCACGCTAGCTAGAGAGGCTGTAACGTCCTCAGTCGCAGCACGGCTATCTGCGTTTGCGATCGACACATGGTTGGTTGTCAGGTCAACGCTAACCGGAGCGATCTTCTCGATCGCACTAACCTTCAGGTTGATGCTCTTGAACGCATAGATGGTCTGATCCGCCTGCCCCGTCTGATTGTTTTTGTGAGCCGGATACCACACGGTATTGAAGTAATTGATTTCGTCGTTAAGCGCCTGCATGAACGCGGCGTCGTTCTGTTGTTGAACGCTGACAGAAATCTTGAGAGTGTCGATCTCTGCGGTTCCGCCCGCCACCGTACCGTTGCCACCGTCGTAATTGTCGAATCCCTGAAATGTGATTCCGCTCTGCAACACCCCATTGTCATAAAGCGCGCCGCCTGTGAGAGTACCGGGCAGCGCACCTGACCCTGCAACGTATGTGCCGCCGAGCCTGTACTCATTCTGGTATGCTTTGAAGATAAGCGTATCCGCGCCCGATCCACCGAGGACGTTGTCAAAACCACTGCCTCCATCGAGCGTATCGCTCCCGGAACCGCCGTTGAGCCGATCATCTCCAGCGCCTCCGGAGAGATTGTCGTTGCCTGACCCGCCGACGTAATTGTCGTTGCCGCTGGTGCCTGTGAGGGTGGTGGTGCCGCTGGCGCTTGCCATCAAAAATACTCCAATACTTTGTTGGTACAATTCGCGCGCAACTACCGTGTCGCCTGCCTGTTCGATGAATCGGACATCGCGATCGCCGCCTGGAATCTTGCAATGATTTCCGGGGGAGGTGGGAGCGAGACGACGCCCCTGCCCGGTGCGATCAATGGCGGATCATTCGCGACAGTCGCAGACGACACGATTGGGAGGACTGAAGAAGACGATGAAGCTGAAATGTCCTTGAGGGGCGCCACAATACGGAGCCAGTCGACCCGCTCGGCACTCTTCGTAAATAAAAAGCGTTTCAATGCTCACTCCCCAACTCTGCTGACGCAGAGCAGGCGTGACTGCACCCGAAAATCAGTTCACATGAATTCAACGCTCGTCTAAACGATCGCGCTGGCGTTCGACCGAGAACGACACCGTCGCTGACGTGTTCTTCGGCTGAAGTGAAACGATTCCGACCACTGCAATGCTAACCCTGCCCGTTTTCTGCCGTTCCGCCCAAATTTCTTTGAGAATCTTGACCGCGCGCCCCCCGGGGTGATGACCAGTTCAAACGCAGCATCGATCCTGATTACGCACATTACGCACAACCTGACGAAAATTCCCGCGAACGTCCACGCGGCGGAGGAGGTACCCCGAAATAGAGAGGGAGAACTCAGCTGGCAATCGCCCCGAACGAAGTGTCCGTAATGCGTACCGGAGCCGACAGCAGACTCGAGGAGAGCCGTTTGATCCACCCACATATCTTCTTTACGTTCCCATCTTGAAGGCGTGAGAGCTCTTTTCCCATAAGGATCTGCTTAGCGAATACAGACACGCCGCGTAAAGCAAAGCGCCTCCTCCATAGACACACACATAGGCGACGATGAACGTGTCGATGCTCCAATGAAACAGAAACATAAGAGCGCTGATCAGCACCATCCCCGCAAGGGTAATGCTGGCGCGACGGGCGAGTGCCTCAAATTTTCCCGCGCCGACCAGCACAAATGCGCACGTTGTTTGTATCAGCATGAACACGAGCATTGCACAAAGTGCCGTGCGCATAGTCGGCGAGACTATTCCGCTATGGTTCAAAATAGTACCAAATATCCTTTCTCCGAACATGGAGACCGCGACAATGCCCAGGGTCATCGGCAACAAACCCAACAGGAATCCGGCCGCAGTTGCTCTACCCAATCCGAACGCATTTGCGTTATGTAGCGCGCGCGTTTGATGAGGGAGGGCCGTCTCTGCGCCAATCAGGTAGGTCACCATCGCGAAGCGCGTCACCTTATAGAACATATCGAACGCGACAATTGCCGATCCATCCCCTGTCGCGGACAGCAAGTAATACGGAAAAATGCTGATCACAAACTCGGCCGATGACAACACGACCGTCGCGCGCGCTTTCCGGAACTTGCGTCTCAGAAAAAGCAGACCCTTGAGAAACACTCCACTCCGCAATGCAAAGCCGTGTGGGCGGGCGAGCCAGACCAGAGCTGCAATCGACGTCCCCCATATGAACAAGCTCAGCGCGCCATATGCGACAAACGAAAGGCCAAAAAGCATCGCGATCGTCACCGCCAGGATCGCAACACGTCTCACCAGATCAACGCCCTCCGTCCAAACAAAGCCATCCCTGGCGTTGATGGCCGCGCGAAGCGGCATACGCGGCAAAGGACAGACAGCTCCGGCGAAAATCAGGAAGTATGCGATGCCATGATGTGCGACAGGAACAATGCCGGCAATCAACGCCACACCCAGAATTGCGACGGCGATGGCGGCAATCGCGGTGTAGATCGTCACGGTTGCTCGCACCAGGTCGTGGTCGCCCTGGTTCGCCTTACGTCTGTAAGCCTCACTCAGGTAGTGAGACCGCAGTTCAGAAAATGTCAGAACGGTAATTCCGAGATCGCATTGCACCACAAGAGCAGCGACCGCCAACAAGCCCGCAATAAATGCATACGACTCGAGGCCAACTGTTCGAATCAGCACATACGCCAGGACAAAATTCGATACCGCCGTAAGTGCGGCATTGAGCCCCTTCAGCACAAGAAGAGTTGGCCAGCTATGCATGCCGCGGCCCAGGCCCGCTAGTATTGCGCTTCTCAGGCCTCGCTTGCGAATTGCCAGTGGCGGGTGAAACCGGAATAGAGACATAGCTATCATCCGCGCCCATCGGAGCCTGGCCGGCCGCACGTTAGCGAACAAGGCGGGCGACGCCTGTTACATGACGAGCAACGCCTGCCTGTGACCATTTTCGTAGGTAAGGCCATGCGCCTTCCAGAGCTCTATCGCCTGCCCGATACGCTGCCAACGGATACAGAACTCCATAGGTAGAATTCACCTACCCATCCGAGGTACTCATCATTGCCAATTGTCCAATCAGTGGGGACGGGGGTGTAATCTTTGCCACTGGGGATTGCAGTGGCTTGGTGTAGCGGCGGCACACAGCGGTCCATTTTTGTGGTCACGGAGGCTTGTGTGACGAATTTGCTCCTGGAGAACGCGAACTCGGCTCGCGTGATCTGGTCCGAGGGAGCCTCGTCCGTCCGCGACGGCGCAGAGCCCGACGTCCAATGCACGCTGGGCCAGGTCATCGGTCGGACTGCCAGCCGGTTCCCAGACCAGCCTGCGATCGTCTCCACCAGGTTTGCGCCGCTGACGTACCGCGATCTTCAGGGCCAGTTGGACGGCATCCGCCGGCAGCTTCGTTTGGCTGGGTTCGATTGCAAGGCCCGGATCGGGGTACTCATGCCGAACGGCGCGGAGGCGGTTCTCGCCATCGTGGCAGTGGCCTGCTGCAGCATCGCGGTTCCTCTCGATCCGCGACTGTCCGAGGCGGAATTCGATCAACGTCTCGACATGCTGCGCCTGGACGCGCTTCTCGTGCCGCAAGGCCGAGGCTTTGAAGCGCGTCAGGCCGCTGAGCAGAGAAGGATTGCCGTGATCGAAGCCGCTCCGATCGGACACGGTCAGCTTGGACTGAATATCGCCGTGCAGGTCTCCAACTCCCCTGCGATCGACGCCGAGCCTGATCCGGGCTCGCCTGCCTTCATCCTGCAGACGTCGGGCACGACCGCGCAGCCAAAGCTCATTCCGTTCAGTCATAGCAATATGCTGGCGGCGGCCGCACGGCTTCAGGCCTGGTTCGGCCTCACGCCTGAGGACCGCTGCCTGAGCGTGTCGTCCCCTCACTACTCCCATGGGCTCAAAGTAACGGTCTTCACACCACTGCTGACGGGCGGCAGCATTGCTGTCCCGGCGAACTTTGCCATCGTGGCGCTCGATGAATGGCTCGATGTCCTGCGGCCGACCTGGTACTCGGCGGGTCCCACGCTCCACACTGCCGTGCTGGACAAGGCGAAAAGCCTTGAGGATGCGCAGGCGGTGCACACTCTGCGGTTCGTTGTATCGGGCGGCGCGCCACTGCCGAAGGAGGTGCAGCACGACCTGCAGCGCATCTTGGGCGTGCCGGTGCTGGAACATTATGGCTCCAGCGAAGCCGCGCAAATCGCCACCAACCAGCCGCCGCCTGGTCCAAACAGGCCGGGGACTTGCGGGCATCCTTGGCCCGATACCGTGGCCATTGTTGGTGAGGATGGACATCCCTTACCGGCTGGCGAGCGGGGTGAGGTCTGGGTTCGCGGCCCCACCGTGATATCTGGCTATCTCGATGCGCCGGAACTCAATCAAGCTGCTTTCAAAGAGGGGTGGTTTCGCACTGGCGATATCGGCAGCCTCGACAAAGACGGCTTCCTGTCGCTGCACGGGCGCCTGAGCGAACTGATCAACCGCGGCGGTGAGAAAGTCGCCCCTGCTGAGGTCGAATCCGCGCTACTGCGCCATCCCGCCATAGCCGAGGCCGCTGCTTTCGCAATCCCCCATCCACGCCTTGGCGAGGACGTCGCAGCCGCCATCGTTCCCCATCCTGGTGCGCAGGCGACACCTGCGGAGCTTCGCCAGTTCCTGCAACACGCGTTGGCCTCGTTCAAGATTCCGCGGCGCATTCTGATCCTCGACCAACTGCCAAAGGGGGCGACGGGAAAGGTTCAGCGGCGACGGCTGCGCGAGTCGCTCGACGGGCTGTCGGGTGATCAGGGCGCGATGCCCGTGCCTTTTGTGAACAAAGGGCCATTGGATCTGGAAGCTGAATTGCTGGCCCTGTGGCGGAGGCTGCTCAAGTCCGAGGCTGTGACGGTCGACGATGATTTTTTCGCCAGCGGTGGTGACTCCCTTCTAGCGATGGAAATGCTCATCGAAGTCGAGCGGCTCATCGGCCACCGCTTACCGGAAACGATTCTGTACGGGGCAGAAACCATCCGCCAACTTGCCCCAAAAATCGCCATGCAGACAGGCACCCCGGCGACGCCGTTCTTCCAGTTCGGTGCCAGTGGCGATCGGGCTCCCCTGTTCTTCTTCAATGGGAACCTCGTCAGCGGCCACTCGGGTATGCGGCGGATGGTCGAGCTTTTCGGGCCCGATTACCCGATCATTTCCATCGATCCCCATGGTCTTCGTGGGGAGCGAATTCCGCCGTCGATCGAGCAGATGGCCGCCGACCGCCTGCCGCTTGTTCTGGAGAGACAGAGCAGCGGTCCTTTCCTCCTGGGCGGCAAATGCAACGGCGCCATGGTGGCGTTTGAAACAGCCCGCCTGCTGATGGCAGCCGGCCACAAGGTTGATATGGTTGCGATGGTCGACCCGCCGACCATCAGTGCCCGTCCGGTGCCGCGGGCGATCATCGGGCTGATGAAGCCCCTGCTTCCGCTTTACCTTCTGCGCCGGGCATATGAAAAAATGGCGGAGCTGGAGCGTTACTCCAAGGCGTCGACGAGCGCGCCGATTACGACCGCCGAGCTCGAGATTCCGCCGGCGTTGTGGCACGCTTATTCAGCCGCGATGGCGCAATATCTTCCGGCACCGCTTGAGGTCCCTGTGACTTTTTACGCGGCCGAACACGACGGCCGGGCGTGGCGGCATCTCTGTTCTCAACTCGACGTGGTCGAGGTGCCATGGGGACATCATGGCTGCCTGACTGTCGGCGCTCAACAGCTGGTTGATCATCTGCGGCAAAGAATTGACGTTCTGGTTGACGGCGCGCCCTCTGCCATTGAACCGCACACGTCACCGATCGGCACTCACGGGGCGCAAATCGGTGGCCGCTTACTGGGCATCGAAACCTGAGGATCGGCAGTCGCGATCGCACCCCAAGCCGCGGTGGCATCGCCTCAAAGATCAGCGGCAGGGAGGCCATCGCGGCGCTCCCCTGTCCAGGAGGGCCGTGCTCTACTATCGCGTGCGATGTTCAGCCAACCGGTCCGGGGATCCAATAGTCGCCGGAAAGCGGCCTGACGCTTACACCATGAATTACCCCGAGCTGCAGGCTTGGATCGAAATGGCGCATCGTCCGCTCATTGAGGTCAATGATGCGGCCAGGCGTCAGTGGCCCCACGTCATTTATCTTGACGATCACCTTCTTGCCTACAGCCTCAACGAGGGCAAATTTCGGCCTCGCGCCATATCGGACCCCACCAAATTTCTGGCGCAAACTCGTTTTGATGGCAGCCGCCCAGACAGAAGGCTCATAGCGCTCGCCGGAGGCTGTGTTCGGGCCGCCCTCCCGCCATCCGGGCCGGAACGGATTGTACGTGGATGCTGCGCCAACGATCGCATCCCCAGAAGCTGCAATGACGACGGCGCTTGAATGAACTGCAGCCATTTCACTTCGAGCAACGGTAATAGAAATGGCAAGCACCACTACGACGCCGCAAATTGCGGCGCTCGAGCGAAACAACATCGTAACTCCTCGATTGATTTTCTGGATCGTTCGGTTCCCGATCCCGCAAAAAATGGTCAAGTGAACGCGGATGCGTTGACGAGCTTGCGCCGATTTCTTGCGGATTCGTGCCGACACTGGCGACGGAACCGTTGTGGGACCAGGGTGGTCCTCACAGGTGTCTTTCCCACCGACTAAGAAAGAAATTGCGTCAGCAGCATGACTGAATAGAGGCGCTTGGTGAGGGCGTGAGCAGGAGCGCGCGCCTGGCCGATGTGGCTCGGATCACAAGCAGACGTTCAAGCTGATCTATGAGCAATTCTGCTTCGGCCTCACCAGCGGACATGAGAGGCGACGGCGACACGTGATCAGGTAAGCGTCTAATCCGGATGTGAGTCAGAGAAGTTTGCCTCGGTCCATTGAGAAACGGTGAGGATGGATTGAGAGGCATCAAATAATCGGGGAATACTTCGGCCAGATTCCACTGCCGGCCCACCGCTCAGTGCGATCGAAATTTGTCTCCGTTGAAAGTCTCCTCACAACGGGCGTTTCCGCGGTTAGCTGAGTGGAGCATTCCTGTGGTCCTTGGCTGCCCTCGTATGCCAACGTCTGCCTTGCATCGTGGGCGGGCAAGCCAATTATCAGTCGCATGGGTGTCACTTCCAGAAGCGTACAGGTTGCTGCAAACTGCATATGTAATCCGCGATTCGTAGATGTCTTGAGGACCCATGAACGAGACTTTGATATCCGCCTGCATGATGTTTCTCGTTCCAGCAACGCTCTTGTTTGGCGCTTTAGGCGTCGCCAACTCGTCCTTTCTCAAGATGCTGGTCTGCTTGCTTGGCGTCGCCACGACAGGATTATGGCTTTACCGGATATGGTGGTGGACAAACCTGTCTTTGATTGATCGCAGAACGGCACTCGGTCTCGCGGGCATGTTTGCGTGCGCATGGCTAGTGACATTCCTGGTGCAGTTGAAGAATGTGTTCTCGTCGCGCTGACTGGCTTCGTTCGGTGGGGTGCATCGGCTGACAGCACCTTGGCTCACGACGTCGTCGGCGAAGACGTAACCGTCTCGGTCGACAACATCCGTTATCGCGCATCGATCCGAGCCACCGCTGCCTTGCCGAATTGCGGCTCGCTATTGGTGCCCGGCAAGGATTTGCGCGGCAGCACCGATGCCTTGCCGGAAGGCCTCGTCGAACGTGACAGCTGCAAGCTGCCATTGCTGCGACCTGCCCTGCCAATCGAGCTGCCAGTCCGAGTTCCACCGCAGCTCCTGATCGTCCCAGACGAGGCGCACGATCAGCACAACCTCTCCGCCCCGCCCGGCCACGGCTTCAGCGATCTTCGCGGGCGCGATGCCCGCAAGCGCAAGCTCATTGGCGCCGACGCCGGCCAGCGCTGCGGCATCGGGCAGCACGATGGGCATTCCCCGCTTGGCCGCGGCCGCCAGGAGGGCAGCCCGCTGCAGATCCGTCTCTTTCGAGTCGCCTGCAACCACGTATCGTCGCGCGCCCGGCTGCATCTCCACGAAGACGCCAAGCACTGGGCGGCGGGTAAGCCATGGCTTGACGCCCAGCTCGGCAAGCATGCCGTTGATGACGGCCTCGTCGAACTCGGCCGTCAGAATGAAGGAGCGGTCGCGGGTGCCCTGCTCGTCGTTCTTCGGCTTGCCGCCCTTTTCATCGCGGTAGGAAAAGTCCCAAACCAGTTTCGCAGCATCGGCCTTGTATGGGTCGAGACGCGGGTCGCCCGCGAGCCGCAGCATGCCGCTTACCTTGATGAGAACGTCTTCCAGGCACGATGCGAAGCCGAGGATACGGTTTGCCTCGCCCTGCCCCGTCACGATGGTCTGCGCGCGATAGAGTTCTGCCGGTGGAATAGCGTTTGCCGCGTTGGCGAGCCCCGGTTGCTGTGGCGTGTCGGCGGCGACGGCGGGGAGCGCAAGCAGCACTACCGCCGCGATTGCCGCCAGAAAGCAGGGAATGGAGCGTGTCGTCGCTGGATGCGTCCTCAAGGCCGAAAGCCCTCACTTGATGCTGGCAGGCGACGCAGTGCCGATCGCAGCCGTCTCCAGGCAAATTCTCCTGACAGGGTATTTTACAGGAAAACGGAAGATATTGGAGGCCGGCGACAGCTGCCTTGCAATTTCCGATTAGAGCACGAACGTGACCAGTTGATACAGCGCATAGGCCAGCTGCACGCCCAACACGGCCAAGGCTACGATCATCAAAAAGGAGCTGAAATGCATGAGGGTTGAACCAAAATGCCCTCTTGAACTGATTGTTCTCGCAAGAAGACTTCGAACAAGGATCAGTACGTCCATGCTGCCCTACAAACGTTTGGCAGTTCGAGAAGGAGGCTTCCGCCGCCGCGGAAGTAATGTCATTGCCGCGAACCTCTTCTTGGCCGGAGGTCGCTTGTTGGACGGAAGTTCACGCCTACGTGCCGTAGAAAATCTTCATCCCCCACACCACGACGACAACGGCCGACACCAGCGTGGCCGCCGTCAAGATACTTTCTAAGGAAGCGACTCTCATACTACTACTCCGCTTCCCAGCCCCGTTTGCGGTCTAGTTGATTCGTTCGGTCCGCCGCAATCGCGGGGGCGACTGTGTTGAGCGCTCGCACGGCAATTGTGGTTTGCGGGCCACATCATTCCCGTAGAATTGCGGGCGTAGCGCGTGGGATTCGAACGCCTGCTACGGTCGGGCGGCAGTCGTCATCAAGCCAGTCTCCGCCGATCGTCTCCGCAAAACGGGAACATCCGGCGACAACGCCAGAGACGATCGGCGATTTCCACCCCGGGAACGGCGAACTGGGAGTCTGGAGACGAAATCGAATGCGCGAAAAGCCGCGATGCCCGGCTCTATCTCGCGTTTCTTGGGAAGCCTCGCCGAACGCCAGAATCGCTGGCTGGGGCGGGAGGGCAGCTAGGTCGCCCGGGTCACCAAGCCGTTGAAAATACTGGATTAAATCGTTGCGACGAGCTCTCGCGTAGCAGATGTGTGTCGCATGGCGCAAGGTCGGAATAAGCTCAGCCGTGAGCGGGATATCAATCGCCTGTCGATTGGAATTCGGCTGCCCTATCGCACGCCAAATTACACCTTGCGCATCCTGTGACGCCGGTAGCCCGTACCGCGGCTGTCAAAGGCATGCGCAGTGTGGGCGCTCGTCGTGCTTACGGAATAGCTGAACGTCTCGCCGTGTGACGCAGGATATCATTTCCAGCGGTACCTCGGGCCGCATCTCGTACTATTTCATTGTCGGCATGACAAATTCCGGGCCTTGCGCGATGCTTGTCGGCCAACGGCTGGTGATCGTCTTGAGCCGCGTGTAGAAGCGAATTCCTTCCGGACCGTGCATGGAGTGATCGCCAAATAGCGAAGCCTTCCAGCCGCCGAACGAATGGAACGCCACCGGCACTGGAATCGGCACGTTGATTCCGACCATGCCGACGCGGATGCGATGCGCGAACTCCCGGGCAACGTCGCCATTCTGAGTGAAGATCGCCGTGCCGTTGCCGTACTCATTATCGTTGATCATGCGGGCTGCGGTGGCATAGTCGGGTGCCCGTACCACGGCGAGCACAGGCCCGAAGATCTCTTCCTTGTAGATCTTCATTCCTGTCGTGACGTAATCAAACAAGCTACCGCCTATGAAGTAGCCACCCTCGTTCGAACGAAAATCGCGGCCATCGACGACGAGTTTCGCCCCTTCCTCAACACCTGAATCCACGTAACCTCGGACCTTTTCGAGATGCTGTCGGGTAACCAGTGGGCCCATTTCGGATTCAACATTGAAGCCAGAGCCGACCTTGAGAGCGCGTATCTTCGGCTCCAGTTTCGAAACCAGCGCCTCGGCTGTCTTTTCGCCAATCGGAACCGCCACGGATATGGCCATGCAACGTTCGCCGGCCGAGCCGTAAGCAGCGCCCATCAGGGCATCGACCGCCTGGTCGATGTCGGCGTCCGGCATCACGACCATATGGTTCTTGGCGCCGCCAAGCGCCTGACAGCGCTTCCCGGTGCTGGTCGCCGTCGAATAGATGTAGCGGGCAATCGGTGTCGAACCGACGAAGCTGACCGCCTCCACGTCCGGGTGCAACAGCAACGCATCGACGGCTTCCTTGTCGCCGTGGACGACGTTGAACACCCCCGCCGGCAAGCCGGCCTCGGCAAGCCATTGCGCGATCAGCAGGGATGCTGAGGGATCCCGCTCCGAGGGTTTCAGCACGAAGGTATTGCCGCAGGCCAGCGCCACCGGAAACATCCACATCGGGACCATGACCGGGAAATTGAACGGCGTGATGCCGACCACGACGCCGAGCGGCTGGCGCACACCGTAGCTGTCAACCCGTGTCCCGACATTCTCGCTGACTTCGCCCTTCAGGAGCTGCGGTGCCCCGACAGCGAATTCGACAACCTCCAGTCCGCGCTGGATCTCGCCCTTGGCATCCGACAGCGTCTTTCCGTGCTCGGACGTGATCACCGCCGCCAGTTCATCGATGCGATCTTCGACGATCCGCAGGAACCGGTTGAGGATGCGGGCCCGCCGCAACGACGGTGTATCGCTCCAGTTTTCAGCCGCCGTACGCGCCGCCGCGACCGCCGCATTCACCTCCGCCGCGGTGGCGAGAGCAACTTCGCCGGTTTGCTCGCCGGTCGCCGGATTGAAAACAGGCGCGGTCCGCTCGCTACGGCCCGCAACCAGCTTGCCGTCGATATAGTGCTTGATCTGCGAAGCCATCGAATTCTCCTCACGTGCTCCGACGCTCTTTGCGCGCCTGCTGCAGACCGGGCAACGCCAAGTATTGCGGCTTCGATGTGCAGCAAATAGAGTCGCCCGATGGATTGGGACAAAGTTCGGATTTTCCTCGAAGTCGCCCGCACCGGCCAGATTCTTGGGGCCGCCAAACGCCTGAATCTCAACCACGCGACGGTTGCCCGCCAGCTCACGGCGCTTGAAAAAGACCTGAAGACGAAGTTGCTGAACCGCCAGACGACGGGCTCTTCCCTGACCCCTTCCGGGGTCGCACTTCTCGCTGCGGCGGAACGAGCGGAATCCGAGCTCCTGCGCGTGAGTGCGCAGCTCACATCCGCGGCGGACAAGCTGGCCGGCACCGTCAGAATCGGTGCGCCCGAGGGGCTCGGAAATTACTTTCTGGCGGACCGGCTTGGCGCCTTCGCTACGGCCAACCCCGATCTCGTGGTTCAGCTCGTGGCGTTGCCACGCACGTTCTCACTTGCCAAGCGCGAGGCCGATATCGTCGTCACCCTGGAGCGCCCCGAGGAAGGCCGGCTGATCTCCACCAAGCTCATCGACTATACGTTGAGCGTCTATGGGTCCGCGGACTATCTGGCGCGCAGCAAGCCGATCCGCGAGCCCGGCGATCTCGCCGATCACCTGCTGATCACCTATATCTACGATATCATCTACAGCCGCGCGCTGGATTACGCCTCGACCTTCAGCGGCTTGATCACGCGCCGCTTCGAATGCGGCAGCGTTGTCGGACAGCTCGAGGCTGTCCGCGCCGGGCATGGCGTCGGCATCCTTCACGACTACGCCGCGCAAAAATACCCCGAGCTGACGCGCATTCTGCCCGCCAGCCGCTTCACGAGAACCTACTGGCTCGTCTCTCATCCCGACACCCACGACACTAGGCCGGTTCGGGAAGTCCGCCGTTATATCGTCGGCAAGGTACGTGAAGCACGTCAGCAATTCATCGTGAAGTAATCAGCCTGCTTTTTGTGCGGGCAGGCATTGGCGCCAAGGCATGCTACGTGTCACGAAGCGGAGACGACCGCCCCAAATTTCGTGAAGAATTCTCCGGCCAGCTTCTTTGCCGTCGAATCGATCAACCGCCCGCCAAGTTGCGCCAATTTACCGCCGATCTGCGAATCGACCTCATAGTGCAGGATCGTTTCGTTAACGCCGACGGCCTCCAGCCTGATCGCAGCTCCTCCCTTGGCAAAACCCGCAACACCTCCCGAACCTTCGCCGGTGATCCGGTAACTGTTCGGGGGGTCGAGATCGCTCAGCGTGACCTTTCCCCCGAACGTAGCCTTCACGGGTCCGACCTTGATGACAACCGTCGCCGTCATAGCGGTCGGCGACGTCATCTCGAGGCTCTGACAACCAGGAATGCACTGCCTTAGAACATCCGGATCATTGAGCGCTGACCAGACCTTATCGCGCGAGGCCGGCACGCTCCGGCTGTCGTTCATCTGCATGGGATCACCTGTTTACAAGGATGCGCATCAAACCGCGCAATAACGTTCCTGGATCGCCTTGTCGGCGAGCAGCGCAGCGGAGCTGCTTTCATAGACGACCTCGCCCTGATCCATGATGATCGCGCGATCGGCGAGACGAAGCGCCCATTCCACATTCTGCTCGACCAGCAGCAGCGTGACACCCTGGTCGCGCAACCGGCGGAACAGTACGCCCATCTCCTCGACCAGCACCGGCATGATGCCTTCCGACGGCTCATCGAGCAGGATCATCTTGGGCTTGGCGATCGTGGCGCGGGCGATCGCGAGCATCTGCTGCTCACCGCCCGACATGGTTACACCCTCCTGGTCGAGGCGCTCCTTGAGGCGCGGGAAGCTTTCCGCAATTTCCTCGATCGCCTCGCGCTCGTCGATATGGTCGCGTGCGGCCACGAGGCCCAGTTGAAGATTCTCGCGCACCGTAAGCCCCGGAATGATCCGGCGTTCTTCCGGGACATAGGCAAGGCCCAATCGGAAGCGATCATGCGCGCGCAGCGACACAAGGTCCGCACCGGCGAAGCCGATGCTGCCCGTGGTCTTCGGCATCAACCCCATGATGGAGCGGATCGTGGTGGTCTTCCCGGCGCCGTTGCGACCGACCAGAGCCACGACCTCGCCCTGTTCCACCGCGAGTGAGACGCCGTGAAGCGTATGGCTCGCGCCATACCAAGCGTGCAGGTCCTTGGTTTCAAGCATAGCCATCGTTCTGTCCCAGATATACGCGACGGACTTCCGGATCCGTCTGGATGTCACGCGGCGAGCCGTCGGCGATCAGCCGCCCATGGTGCAGCACCAGGATTCGGTCGCTGAGGCCAAGGATCATCTTCATCTTGTGCTCGACCAGCAGGACCGTTCGCGCCGCAGCGAGCCTTTCCAGCAGCGCGACCATCTCCTTGGTTTCTTCCGGTCCCATGCCCGCCGTCGGCTCGTCCAGCAACAGCACCTCGGGGTCGGAGATCAGCGCGATTGCGATTTCGAGGGCGCGTTGCTGACCATGTGCCAGAAACTTGGCAATCTCGTCGCGCTTGGCGACCAGACCAACGGATTCGAGCGCCGCATCGGCTCGGACGTCCAGCTCGGAGAATCGTTTCCGATTGGTCCAGATGTTGTAGCGGGAACGGCTTGCCTGGGCCGCAACCCGTACATTTTCGTGCACGGAGAGGTCGGGAAAGATGTTGGTAATCTGATACGAGCGCGCGATACCCCGGTGCACGAATTCGTGCTGCCGCGTTCCCTTCAGGTCCTGGCCCTTGAAGCGGATCGTTCCGCTCGACGGCGTCAGCACGCCGGACAACACATTGAATAACGTGCTCTTGCCGGCACCGTTCGGGCCGATGATCGACGTCACCCGTCCCGGATGAAATGCAGTCGTGACGCCCTGAAGCGCCACGAAGCCGCCAAACCTCACTCCGATATCGTCGACGGCGAGAAGCGGCGCGTTCATCGCATCACCCTTGCCAGAAAAGTGCCCCAGATGCCCTTGGGCAGGAACAGGACGAACAGCACGAAGATCGACCCTACGATGATCTGCCAGTGCGACGTCCACAACGAGAACACGTCCTCCATCACCAGGAAGACCAGGGCGCCGACAAAGGGCCCGAAGAAGCTGCTGGCGCCGCCCAGCAGCGTCATCATCACGATCATGCCGGAAGCATGGTAGTGCAGTGAATCCAGCGGCACGAAGGCCAGATGGAGCGCCGACATCGTGCCGCCGAGCGCGCATATCGTCCCCGACAGGGTGAAGGACAGCAGCTTGGTCCGTTCGACATTGTAGCCGCAGGTCCTGGCACGTCGCTCGTTTTCGCGGATTGCCTCGATCGCCGCGCCGAATGGCGAGTTGAGAATGCGTGAGACGATCCAGAGCGCCAACGCGGCAAACGCCATCAGCACGTAGTACTTGTTCACCGGATCCAGGAAGTTGACGTCGTAGCCGAGCAGATTGATCTTGTTCACGGTAAAGCCACGCAGCCCGTTTTCGCCACCTGTCCAGGACGACGCCTGTAGCGCGACGTAATAGACGAGCTGCGCCAAAGCGAGCGTGACCATGGAAAAGTAGATCCCGCGCGTTCGCGTCGACAGGGCACCAATCGCGAACGCCAGCAGCCCGCCACCCATGACGCCGAGCAGGACCGCCGCGTACCAGGGCACGCCGAACTGACCGATGGCGATACCGGTGATGTAGGCACCAGCGCCGACGAACGCCGCATGCCCGAACGACAGCAGGCCTGTATAGCCAAACAGAAGGTTATAACCGACGGCGACGACGCCATAGACCAGGACGTTGACGGCCAGCGCCTTCGACGGCAGCAGCCATGGCAAAAGGCAAAGCGCGATGATCGACAATGGAACGCGATAGGTCGTCACCAGCGATTTCAAGCGGGCGGGCTTTCGTACGCTTGACGACATAGGTGCGGCGAACGCCGGGGATGTCATGGTCGGTTCCCTCACGCGAGTTTTCCGAACAGGCCTTGTGGCCGGATCAAAAGGACCAACGCCATCAGCGCGAACATCACGATGGTGGCCATTTCCGGCGCGAACAGCGCGGTCATGCTGATCACGATTCCGACCACCAGACCGGCGATGATCGACCCCAGCAGCGAGCCAAGCCCGCCGATCACGGTCACGACGAAGGCTTCCGCGAGCACCAGCGCCCCCATTTCCGGATTGACGCTGCGCATCGGCCCCGACAGGACCCCGCCCAGCGAAGCCAACCCGACGCCGAGACCGAACACCAGCAACCACACCTTGCTGATATCGACGCCCAGCACCCGCATCATCGTCGGGTCGCGGGCGCCGGCACGCACGATCAGCCCGAACCTGGTCTTCTCGAGGCCCAGCCACAGCAGCAGCACCACGACAAGGACGACGCCGACGACGAAGATCCGATAGATCGGGAAGAAGCCGACGCCAAGATCGAGCACGCCGGTGAGCGACGGCGGCGTCGGGAATGGGATGCCGTCGCTGCCGAACACGATCCGCACGCCCTCCACGAGCACGTAACTGAGCCCGAAGGTGAGCAGAAGCGGGTCGTCGATCGAGCGGCCATACAGCGGGCGCACCAGGAAATACTCGATCAACATCCCGAACAGGCCGATCATGACCGGGGCGACCAGCAGCCCCCACCAGAAGCTGCCGGTCAGTGACGCAACCCACAGTCCCGCATAGGCGCCGACCATGAACAGCGCGCCGTGCGCGAAGTTCACCACGCCCAGCATGCCGAAGATGATCGACAGGCCGAGCGCGGTGAGCACGAGGATCGCGCCGAGGGCAACTCCCGAGAAGAGCTGCATCAGGATGAGTTCGGTATCCATTGGAGAGTGAGTGCTTTCGTTAGGCGGGGAAGCCAAGTTCGGTACAGCCGCGCAGCGCTTTCTCGGAGGCAGGCTCGTTGGCGACGACCTTGAACAGGTCGGCGTCGCTCTTCATGTCGGCCTTCTTCTGCGACTCGAGCACGAGGACCGACTGCACCGACTGGTGATCGCATTTCCGGTAGCTTTGCGGCCCCTTGGCCACGTCGTACTTCAGAGCCTCGAGCGCAGCGATCACCTTGTCGGTGTCGGTGCCGCCGACCACCTGCATGGCCATCAGCAACGACGACAGGCCTGTATAGCCATAGGCGCCATAGTCGGTCGGAATCGCGCCACCATTGGCGGCCCGATAGGCATCGTTGAATGCCTTTGCGCTCGGGAGCTGGCTCTCGAGGCCCCAGTAATAGTTCGCGCCACCGACGACACCCTCGAAAACCTCGGGGCCGACCGCCAGCCGCTGGTTGTGCAGGATGACCGGCACGACAATCCTCGCCTGCTGCTTCAAGCCGAAATCGACGGCCTGCTTGATCGAATTCGCCTGGTCACGACCGAAATTGCTGATGCACAGGAAGTCGGGACGCATCGAACGTAAACGCGGCATGAACGTGGAATAATCGGCCGCGCCGAACGGATGCAGGATCTCGCCAACCGTTTCGGCCCCCATCTCCGCCTGCGCCCGCTTGAAGCCACGCAGCATTTCATGGCCGTAAGCATAATCGGCGACGAGATGCGCGACCTTGGTGCCCTTCTTGAAGCTGTGCCGCGCTACTGCGCCCGCCGTCATATGCGGGTTGAGCGCCTCATGAAACGTATACTTGCTGAAATCCTTGACCTCATTGATGGTGTCGGACTGGCTGATCGAGACGTAGATGACGCCACGTGCCCGCGTCACTTCGTTGACGGCAAGTTGCACCGCGCTCGACAATGATCCAACGACCGCATGCACCTTGTCCTTCTCGATCAGCTCCAGCGTGCGGGTCGCCGCCTCGCCGCCATTGAGCTTGTCGTCACGAACCAGCAGTTCGATCTTGCGGCCGTTGATGCCGCCTTTGTCGTTGAACTGCTTGACGGCCAGTTCGGCACTCTTGACCTGATCCTTGGCCTCGGCCGCGAACGGTCCGGTAAGCGGCGTTGGAAATCCGATGCGGATGGCGTCGTCCGCCGCACGTGCGATCCACGGCATGGCGACGAGGCTGGCGCCCGCGCCCAGTCCAGCCAAGGCACGGCGCCGCGAGATACTCGTCCGCGTGATATTTCGAATGCTATCGGTCATGGTGTCCTCCAATCGAATATTTTCTTTGTTGCGTTGAGTTCGTTCTGTTTTTCCAGCTAGATGTGTCCAAGCGCCTTCAGAATTCGTGCAGGGGTCATTGGCAACTGCGCGATCGAACCGCCGAATGGTGCCATCGCGTCATTCACCGCGTTGAGTGCTGCCGCCGACGCGGCGGCGGTACCGGCCTCACCGACGCCTTTCGCGCCGAGCTGGGTGTCGAGTGTCGGTGTCTCCACATGCCCGATCTCGATGTCAGGCATCTCGACGGCCATCGGAACGAGGTAATCGGCGAGCGAGCCATTGGTGAGCTGGCCATTGTCGCCGTACGCGCATTCCTCAAAGAACGCGGCGCCGAGCCCCTGAACGACGCCTCCGCGAATCTGCTCGTCAACCAGCAGCGGATTAATGATGCGCCCGCAATCTTCCACGACCCACACTTTCAGGATGTTGACGAGGCCGGTTTCGACGTCGACCTCGAGATGGCACCCCTGCACGCCATTGGTGAAGGCAAAGGGATAGCCCTGCGGCGCGTAGTGATGGGCTACTGAAAGCTGGGCCTGGGTACCGGGCGGCAACGTGTCTGACCGGAAGTAGACGATGCGCGCGATTTCGGACAGTTCGACGCGCTGGCGCAGCGTTGCCGTTTCGACGATCCAGCCGTTCTGGAGGTCGAGATTTCCCGGCGCCTCCTGCAGAATGGCGCCCGCGACCGAAAGCACATTCGCTTTCAGCTTCCTGGCCGCCTGCAATGCGGTTTCCCCGCCTATGCCGGCTCCGCGGCATGCGTAGGTGGCACCCCCATGCGGCGTCGTTTCGGTGTCGCCGGTGATGACCTTGATGCGATTGCGGTCGACACCGAGATGTTCGGCCACGATCTGCCCGATAATCGTTTCGGTGCCCTGCCCGAGTTCCGTCACCGAAATCAAGCAGCGAACATCGCCGGACGGCGTGATCTTGATGATGGCACCGTCCTGCGAGGAAATCCGCGCACCGCCGACGCCGTAGAATGCCGGGCCGGGATTGGTGATTTCGACGAAGGTTGCGATACCGATGCCGCGATGAATGCCCTTGGTCCGAAGCTTCGCCTGCTCGGCGCGCAACCGGTCGTAATCCATCAGCTGCCGCAGCTTGGCGAGGCATGCATGGTGCGAAAGCGCTTCGAACTGGTAGCCCGTCGGCGACGTACAGGGATAGGCATCGTCGGGTATCAGGTTGCCGCTGCGAATCTCGAAAACGTCGCGCGCCGTTTTCGCGGCGATCATGTCGACGAGCCGTTCTGTGACCGTGCAGGCGATCGGATGCCCGACGGCGCGGTACTGACTCATCTGCACCTTGTTCTGGAATACCACCTGCAGATCGGCGCGGTAATTCCTGAACGTGTAAGGCGCGCCCATCAACCGGTAAACCTGATTGCCCTCGACGACGCTGGTGCGCGGATAGGCGGAGAAGGCGCCGATGGCCGTCACATCTTCCACATCCATTGCGAGAATTTTGCCGTCGGCATCAGCCGCCATGCGAGCCAGGACACGATGGTCCCTCGCATGGATGTCCGAGACAAAAGATTCGATGCGGTCCGCTACGTACTTCACCGGACGCCCCAGCATGATGCTGAGGCCGACCACGGCCATGTCCTCGTGGTACATGTGAAGCTTCATGCCGAACGAACCGCCGATATCGGGCGCAATCACCCGCACACGGGATTCTGGAATGCCGTAATGGCGCGAATAGATGTCCTGGAACTGATAGGGCGTCTGGGTGGCATGATGCACCGTCAGCTGCGGCTCGCTGGCGTCATAATCCGCGATGATCGCGCGCGGCTCCATGGTCACGGCGGTATGACGCCCGAAGTGAAATTCCTCCTCGACGATATGCGCCGCGTTGGCGAAGACGTCGTCCACCCCTCCGGTGTCGATCTTGCCGTGGAAGCAAAGATTGCTGCCCAGTTCAGGAGAGATGACAGGCGAACCAGGCGCGCGGGCGGCGTCGATATCGACGACAGCTGGAAGTTCCTCGAATTCGACATGGACCGCCTCGGCGGCATCCTCGGCCAACGCCCTTGTATCCGCTACGACGGCGACCACCGCCTGCCCCGACCACACCACCTTGTCGACCGGCAACGGCAGCTGCGGCGGCGATTTCATGCCCTTGAAATGCTCCATGGTCCCGACCCACGGCGTGCAGAGGCGTGCGAGATCTTTCCCCGTCGCGACCAACTTTACCCCGGGCATCTCGCGCGCGGCTTGCGCGTCGATCGAGACGATCCGCGCATGGGCGTAAGGGCTGCGCACATAGGCAACATGCAGCATGCGCGGCAGCACGATGTCGGTGACGTAACGGCCGCGGCCCGCCAGCAGCCGCTTGGCGTTGGGCCGCGGGACCGAGCGGCCGATGTAGGAGTTCGGACGATCGAGTGAGGTAAGTGCGTTCATGCGCTGGCTCCCTCACGCGTCTGCGCAATGGAGGCCGCGTCGCGGTCACGGGCGACGTTCTCGATCGCATCCACGATCGCTTCGTACCCGGTACAACGGCAATAATTGCCCGACAGCGCATCTCGGATCTCGTCGCGCGTGGGAATGCCGGGCTGCGACAGCAGGCTGTAAGCCGTCATCAGCATCCCCGGCGTGCAGAAACCGCATTGCAAGGCATTGCGCAGATGAAACGCATCCTGAAGATCGGCAATCGCGGCGCGTTCGGTCAGGCCTTCCACGGTCTCGATCACCGAGCCACCCGCCTGCACCGCGAACATCAAGCATGAATGCACGACCCGTCCATCGACGACGACCAGGCAAGCCCCACAAACGCCCATTTCACAGCCCGTATGGGTCCCGGTAAGCTCAAGCGTCTGGCGCAGGAAATCTGCCAGAGTGTTGCGCGGCTCAACACCGCAAGACACTCTGTTTCCATTGACCGTCATGCTGACATTGATCGGTTCGCTCACGAGTCGTGCCTCATGATCTGGCCGAGCAATCGCCCCAAAAGAACGCGTGCGAGGTGACGCTTCATCGCGGGTGGCACATGCTCATCTTCGGACGGGTCGAGGTCGCCGCCGACCAACGCCTGTGCTGCGGCCACCGCGGCCTCGTCCAATCGCTTGCCGATCAAACATTGCTCGGCCTGTCGTGCACGCAGCGGCGTGTTTCCAACGGAGAAGAACACGATGCGGGCCTGCTCGACTAGATCGCCCGCGACCTCGACCAGAATTCCGCAGCCGACAAGCGCATAGTCCCCGCGCCGACGGGCGAATTCACGAAAGGCCCATCGATGTCCCGGCCGGATCACTGGCACGTGGATGGCGACGAGCAGCTCACCGGGTTCGATGGCGGTCTGAAACAGATCGATGAAGAAGTCATCAGCGGCGACGCGGCGCGTTCCCGTGCGGCTGACGAGTTCCAGTTCGGCGCCCATCGCCAGTGTCATCGCCGGAAACTCCGACGCAGGATCGGAATGAGAGATGCTGCCGCCGATCGTGCCTCTGTTCCGGATCGCCGGATGCGCGACGTGCGGCGCCGCCGCGTGATAAAGCGGCGCGTGACGAGCGATCAACGGATCAGTCAGCACTTCGCAATGCCGGGTGAGCGCGCCGATGCGCAGCCAGTCCCCCTGCAGCTCAACGCCGCGAAGCGCCTCGATATGGGCAATGTCGATCAGCAGTTGCGGTGCTTGCAAACGCAAGGCGAGCGCCGGAACCAGACTCTGGCCACCAGCAATGTAGCTCGCATCTTCGCCCGAATCCGCGAACGCCTCGAGCGCCTCCATCACGGTGGAGGGCCGTGCGTAGCTGAATGCCCGCGCCTTCAAAGGGGAAACTCCCGGCTGTTTCATCCATCCCAAATTTGTGACCATTTGGTCTGAAATCTACATCACGCCGGTTTTTCGAAGTCAACTAAAAACGACCATTTGGTCACTATTGAGAAATAGAGTATCGATAGCGACCTCAAGGCGAACTGGAAATGGCAAAAAAAGAAGTTAAATCAACGAAGAAGCGACCACGCCGAAATATGCGGGCCGCGGATCGAGAGCGTTTCATCGTCGATGAGGCCGTGCGATTTTTTGCCGAGCAGGGATTTGGCGGACAAACGCGCGAGTTTGCCAAGCGCATGGGCATCACCCACTCCGCGATCTACCGCCACTTCCCGAGCAAAGAGGCTCTGATCGAACGGGTCTATGAAGAGATTTATCTCAGCCGATGGTCGCCATCATGGAGCGACCTCATCCGCGACCGGAGTCTGCCACTGCAGACGAGGCTGACGAGGTTCTATCTGGAGTATGTCGAGCGCGTGTTCGAATACAACTGGGTCAGGATATTCGTCTTCTCTGGAATGAAGTCTTTTGACATCACCAAACGCTATCTCGAGATCATTCGAAAAGAAATTATCGAGCCCGCCTGCTGCGAGATGCGGCACGACCTCAAACTTCCCCCGATCGATGAAGTAAAACTCTCGGAACGCGAGGTGGAAATGTTCTGGGGCTTGCATGGCCGCATCTTCTACATAGCCATCCGGCGTTTCGTCTATCAGACTCCGACACCGACGCAGCTGGATGACGTCGTCGTTGACGCCGTCAGGCTATTTCTCGAAGGCTCAAAGGCCCTGATGCCTGAGCTTGTCGCATCCAAAAGCAAACCCTGATCACGATGCGCGATTCGTTGGCGCAAGATTCCGGAAGTTGGATTCCATCGACCGGCGGAACACCGCGGATGGCCGCCGGCACCGCAGCGCGAACAGTTCAGTCTGCTGACGTTGGTCGCCGCTAGATTTTCTTGATCGCTCGGTGCACACATCGTGTACACGCCGCCTTCTATCATGGGCTAGTTTGAGCTATGTCCAGCATCCCTGGTCCAATGAAATCATGTTCACTCGGCGCTGAGAATGTCGCGGTACCTGAACGGCAAACCGCGACATGATCTCTCGCCCCTTATGATTGGAGATGAAGCCGCCCCGACGGCCGCGTCATTGCTCTTCCACTTCCTTGAAGGCCTCCCGCGCGTTTCGGAAGGCATCGATTCCCGAAGGGATGCCGCAATAGACGGCGACCTGAAGCAGGATCTCCTTGATCTCGTCTTTTGTGAGCCCATTCACGAGGGCCCCTTTTACGTGCAGCTTCAGTTCGTGGGGACGGCCCAGCGCACCGAGCATGGCCAGATTGACGATGCTGCGGGTGCGGCGGTCCAGACCCGGCCGCGTCCACAATGCACCCCAGCAGAACTCGGTCGACCATTCCGCCATCGTCCGGGTGAATTCGTCGGCGCCTGCGATGGATTTGTTGACGTAGTCCTCGCCCAGCACTTCCTTGCGAACCTTCAGGCCCTTGTCGAACAACTCAGTCATCGTTGGTTCCTTCCATTGTTTGAGAACTGTTTTTCGAGGCGGCGCGGCTCAGCCGTGCGCCCTCATCAGGCTTGAGGCGTCCGCAAGCTCGTCGAGACGCCAGACACCATCGATGATGCGATCTATGTCCCAATCAGTCCTGCCCAGCCGCGCACAATCGCGCAGTTTCGCTTCGATATCCCGATCCGATAACGGGGCGGCAAGACTGCCCTTCGCTGCCATCACGATCTCGCTGAGCGTCTCTCCCGACGTCAGGCGGATAATGACACGCGCGGCACCATCCGGAAGCGAAGCGTCAAGCTCCGCTCCCACCTTCTGGCGCAGCGACACGATTTCAGGCCGAAATACGGTCGCGTCCGCGAACTCGGTGACGCCGGCCGCCCCCAGCAGCAGCGCGCAGGCGGCGCAGTGATGAATGCTGACCCGTGCGTCGCGTTCGTTGCGAACCTGCCGGTCACCGCGCGCGAGCAGGAGCGCCGAGCCTTGCACCGTAATGGAGGCGATATCATCGATGCGCCCGTCCAGCTTCGCCCGCAAATTGAAGCAGGCGTCGATCACGGCATGAAACACGATGCCCGCAGGATAAGGCTTGTAGGTATTCTTCGCGATCTCCCAGGTCGTTCCGAGGCTGCCCGTCAATCGCCCAAGATCAGGTTCGTCTCCCATGGCGCGGGCCCACCCGAGTGGTCCTTCAATGGCCCGAGGCGATGCGGAATAGCCTTCGGCCGCAAGCAATGCTGCGAACAGACCGTTACGCGCCGCGCTGCCGACGCTGACATTCTTGGCGGCGCTCGGGAGATTCTCGATGATCCCGGCCGACTGGCTGGCGGCAATTCCGATCGCATTTGAAATCTGGTCCGCCGGAAGCCCAAGCAGCTTCGCGCAGGCTGCGGCCGCACCGAATACCCCACAGGTCGAGGTGATGTGCCAGCCGCGCGCGTAATGCCCGGGAGACACCGCGTTGCCGATGCGGCATTCGACCTCCACGCCAAGAATGAATGCCGTGAGAACGGCCCGCCCCGAAAATCCCCGCGCCTGCGCCAATGCCAGGACCGGAGCTGCGACGGGCGCCGCCGGATGAATGATGGTGTCCAGATGGGTATCATCAAAGTCGAGCAGATTGGCCGAAACCGCGTTGACGAACGACGCAGCCAGCGCATCGAGCCGCTCCGGACGGCCGATGACCGCGGATGTCGCGGCGCCGCTGAACGGCAACAACGTGCGCAACGCGGCAGTGACGGCAGGGTCATTTGCCGACCCGAGCGCGGTCGCGAAGAAGTTCAGGATCGAGCGTTTAGCCTCGTGATTTTGCGCGGCGACATCCGCCCACACCGTGTCGGCAACGAAATCGGCGAATGTCGTGCCGGCGCCTTGCGCTTCATCTTGCCGCACTGAGCAAATTCCTCGGTCCTTGTTTTTCCGACCCTATTCCGACGCAACATCGCCTGTCGACAAAAATCTTATGCTTGACAGATTGACTGACAATCTGGAAATTTGGCGAAACGCGACCGGGGAACCCTGGCGCGGCAAGAACAAGAATGCGCCCGTGCTTGCGGCGCGACAGGGAGCGAACCATGGCAGCGGAAACAATCGGCTTTGTCGGAACGGGCCGCATGGGCGGACCGATGGCCGGGCGCCTGCGCGACGCCGGCTATTCGCTGTGCGTCTACGATTCGCAGAGCGAGGCGACCACGGCGCTGCTTGCGCGCGGCGCACGGCTTGCGAAATCGCCTGCCGAAGTCGCATCGAGCGCCGATATCGTGCTGTGCAGTCTGCCTACCCCCGACATCGTCAAGGCGGTTGCGCTGGGGCCCGATGGAATCGTTGCCGGAAACCGCGCCACGGTGCTGATCGACCTGTCCACCACCGGACCCGGCGCCGCCAAATTGATTGCGAAGGGATTCGAGCCGAGGAACCTGACATTGGTCGATGCGCCGGTCAGCGGCGGCATCAAGGGCGCGGTGAACGGCACGCTCGCGGTGATGGTATCCTGCCCGAAGGCGACCTATGACCGGGTTGAGCCGATCCTGAAGCATTTCGGAAAGCTGTTTTACACCGGCGACAAGCCGGGCACGGCGCAGACGGCAAAACTCGCCAACAATCTGATGGCCGCGGCAGCATTGGTGATCACCTCCGAAGCGGTGGCGATGGGCGTCAAGGGCGGCGTCAACGCCAAGGTGCTGATCGACATCATCAACGCCAGCAGCGGCCGCAACAGCGCCTCCGAGGACAAATTCCCCCGCGCCGTGCTTCCCGGCACCTTCGATTTCGGATTTACCACCGGCCTCTCCTACAAGGACGTGCGGCTCTGCGTCGATGAAGCCGAAGCCATGGGCGTCCCGATGGTCTGCGGCTCGGTGGTCCGGCAGATGCTCGCGATTACCAACGCCAAGTATGGCGCGTCATCCGACTTCACCTCGATCGCCAAAGTGCTTGAGGAATGGGCCGGGGTCGAAATGCGCGGCTAGACCGAAGCCACCGGCGCGAGAGGCGATTGCCATGACGATCGGATCGACCGGCCCAAGCGAGGTTTCGTTGGCGCGAGCGCTGACGCGCACCGCGCTTGCCGTCGACCCCGGCCGTTTCGACACTGAAGTCATCGCCAAGGCAAAAATCTGCCTGCTGGATTTTCTCTCCTGCGCCTTCGAGGCGCGCAATCACCCGTGGAGCCGCCAGGCGATCGCCATAGCGCGCGAGGTCGGAGACGGCGCAACCGTCATCGGCACCCGAACCCTCGCCTCGCCGGGCGACGCGGCCTTCGCCAACGCCACCATGGGCCACGGGCTGGTGCGCGAAGACATGCACGCCGCCAGCATCTGCCATCATGGCGTGGTGATCTGGCCGATCCTGCTCGCATTGTCGGAACGAACGCCGCTATCAGGCGCGACATTCCTTACCGCAGCAATCATCGGCTATGAGACAGGCGCGCAGATCGGCCGCGCGCTCTTTACCGCCGACCTCGCCCGCCTCTTCCGGCCGACCGGCCTTGTTGCGCCGCTCGGCGCAGCGTTAGCTGGAAGCTATGCTCTTGGCCTTACCGAAGATGCCGCAACCAGCGCGATTGCCATTGCCGCCAACACATCGTCCGGCCTGAACGAATGGCCGCGCGCGGGCGGCTCGGAGATGTACTTCCATCCCGGTTTTGCGGCACGCAACGCGATTGCGGCGATCGAATTGGCGGAGGCCGGCGCCGTCGCTTCGGAAACGATCCTTGAGGGCGAAGCCGGATTGTTCGCCGCCTTCCGCCGCCAGCCTGCTCCGTCCGAGATACGGCTGTTCGCCGGCGCAGAGCCGGAAATCATGGCCGTCTACAACAAGCCGGCTCCCGCCTGCAATTTTGCGCAAGCCGCAGCCCAGGTTGCCCTGCGCGCGGCGCGCGAACTCGGATCGTCGGACGACATCGCGACCGTTGCCATTCGCGTCCCGGAAGCCGCGGTCCGTTACCCCGGCTGCGATTCGAAGGGGCCCTTTCACAACGCGCTGCAGGCCAAGATGAGTATTCCCTTCAGCGTCGCCGCCGTGCTGGCGCGCGGCGCGCTCGAAGAGGAAAATTACGCTGACATCGACGATCCCAGGATACTCCGCCTCGTCGAGCGGACCGAGCTGCAAATCGCGCCTGATCTCACCGCCGCATTCCCGGCCAACCAGGGCGCCGAGGTCCTTGTTGGCCTTCGCAAGGCAAAGACTATCCACCACCGCCTCGACAACGTGATCGCGGCCACACTGGACGAAATCCGCAGCCGCTTTCGGCGTGCTGCTTCCGACGTCATCGGCGACAAGCCCGCGCTGCATCTGGAAGAACTAGTGAACAATTGCACATCGCTTCCGGACAGCCGCGTCATCGCCGCCCGGTGTCGGCTTGAACCGTCCGAGCAGCAACTGCGACCGGCATCATGATCGATAACGACAAACTGAAACTGGGGAGCAAAATGTTCAAACCGGAAATGGCCGAAACAGCCACACCGACAGCTGGAGAGAAACACCGGTCCTCCCTTCCCGCGCGAGGTTCCCAGTGACCCAGGCACTGGAAGGCTTCCTGCAAGCGTTGTCCGCCGGACTCTTGATCGGCGCGGTCTACGGCTTGATGTGCGTCGGGCTCGGGCTGATCTTCGGCGTCATGCGAGTGATCAATTTCGCCCAGGGCGATTTCATGATGCTCGGCATGTATGCCGCGTTCTATTTCTTTACCGCGCTCGGCGTGCAGGCCACGTTCGGCAACACCTTCGGACCGTTTGTCGCGATCCTGCTGGCCGGCCCGGTGCTGGCCGTCTTCGGTTACTTCGTCCATCTTACCCTGATCTCGCGCGTATCAGGCATGCGCACCTCCTCGCTCGAGGGCGAAGGTCACTATGCCCAGCTCATCCTGACGCTCGGAATCGCACTGATCCTGCAGAATGGCGGCCTGCTCGTGTTCGGCTCGGTACTGGCCTCGATCCGGACACCGCTGTCGAGCTCGGCGTGGGAGCTTGGACCGATGCTTTATGACGTCAGCGTCTTCATCAACAAGGCGCGCGGGATAGACGCCGTCGTTTCGCTGGTGACGATGCTGCTGCTGACGCTAATGATCACGCGGTCGCGGATCGGAAAATCGCTGCGCGCCGCGGCCGATAACCCTACGGCGGCAACCTATATGGGGATCGACGTCGACCGCGCGCACCGCATTGCCTTTGCGCTCGGCACCGGCATCACCGCGATTGCCGGCGGTCTGCTCGCCACCAACTATCCCTTCCATCCCTTTGTCGGTGTCGAATACGTCATCGTCATGTATGCCGGCGTCGTGCTCGGCGGGATGGGCAGCCTCATCGGCGCCTTCTGGGGCGGCATGACGATCGGCCTGGTCCAGCAGATGTCGACGCTGATCCTGCCGACCCAATTGCAGAACGCCGCGATCTTCGTCGTGTTTCTCCTGATCATTTTCTTCCGTCCGCAAGGCTTCTTCGGACGCATGGTCGAGAGGACATGACCATGCGCGGATGGCGTTCGCTGCTGCCTATCCTTGTCTTCACCGCGCTCTATGCCGCGGTGTCGCTGAGCGTGACCAATTCCTATTACCAGCTGGTGATGACGCTGGTTCCGGTCTGGGCGATCTTCGGCCTGTCGTGGAACCTGCTGAGCGGATACACCGGGCTGATCTCGTTCGGTCATGCCGCCTTCTTCGGCGTCGGCGCCTATACCGTCGTGCTCTGCCAGATCCATTTCGATCTGTCGCCGTGGGTGACGATCCCCATCGCGGCTGTTCTCGGCGGTATCGCCGGATTGCTGATCGGCTTTCCAACCTTTCGCCTGCAGGGGCACTATTTTGCTCTGGCGATGCTGGCCTACCCGCTCGCCATTCTCTACGTGTTCGAATGGCTCGGCCTGCAGGAAGTCACGCTGCCTATCAAGCGCGATAATCCGATCGCCTATATGCAATTCGCCGATCACCGTCTCTACACGCTGCTGGCGCTGGCGATGATGCTCGGCACCATCCTGCTGACACGGGCGATCGAACGGTCGCGCTTCGGTATGGCCTTGCTGGCGATCAAGCAAAATGAGGCGGCCGCGGAAGCCGCGGGGATCAACACGCTGGCCTGGAAACTCCGTGCCGTCACGCTCAGCGGCGCCATCGCCGGAGCGGTTGGCGGGTTCTACGCCGTCGTGTTGCTGGTGGTGACCCCGCAATCCGTGTTCGGTATGCTTGTATCGGCACAGGCACTGACGGTCGCCATGTTCGGCGGTGTTGGAACGGTCTGGGGTCCGGTGATCGGATCGGTGATCCTGATCCCGTTGGCTGAAACCCTCAATGCCGAAGCGGGCTCACGCTTTCCCGGCATTCAGGGGGTCATATACGGCCTCGCGATCATATGCGTCATCCTGCTCGCGCCTGAGGGCCTGTTCTGGAAGGTGCGTGACTTCCTGCGAAAGCGCTCGGCGCTACCGGCTGCGCCGAAACCGAGCGCGCCGGATGCCCCGGTTGCGGCTGCCGTCCCCGCCGCACCGCTGCCGGTGCGTGCCAAACGATCCACTGGGACAGGCGACGTCGTCCTCGAAGTCCGTAACCTGTCGCGTTCCTTCGGCGGGCTAAAGGCCGTGCAGGATGTCAGCTTCAAGCTACGACAAAACGAGATCCTCGGAATCATCGGTCCCAACGGCGCCGGCAAGACTACGCTGTTCAACCTGCTGAACGGATTCCTGCGGCCGGGTACGGGCGAGATTCTGCTCGACGGACGCGAGATGTCCGGCCGCAAGCCGCACGAACTCTGCGAGGCCGGCATCGGCCGCACCTTCCAGATCATGCGTCCGTTCCTGCGGATGTCGATCTCGGACAATGTCGTGGTTGGAGCCTATGTGCGCGCCAGGACCGATGCCGAGGCACGAAAACTGGCGGCCGATGCGATTGCCCGCGTCGGACTGTCCGGGATCGCCGAACGCATCGCGGGCGAACTCACGACCAAGGAATTGCGGTTGATGGAACTCGCCCGCGCGCTCGCCGGACAGCCGCGCATCCTGCTGCTCGACGAGACGCTCGCAGGCCTCGGACATGACGAAGCCAACGAGGTCGTGGCTGTCATCCAGCGGCTTGCCCGCGACGGCATGACGATCGCGATCATCGAGCACACGATGCAAGCGATGGTTCGCCTGGTCGACAGTTTCCTGGTGCTCGACCACGGCGCCGTGATCGTCGAGGGCGAACCCGAAGCGGTCACCCGCGACAGCCGCGTCATCGAGGCTTATCTCGGCAAAAAATGGGTGGCCCATGCTCCGCATTGAAGGGCTGACCGCCGGCTATTCCGCGATTCCCGTGTTGAACGGCGTCTCGATCAAGGTTGACGAAGGCCAGTTCGTCGCGATCGTCGGACCGAACGGCGCCGGCAAGACCACGCTGTTCAAGACGATTTCCGGCATCGTGCAACCGAGCGCGGGAACGATCACATTCGAGGGTCATGACCTGCTCGCGATCCGGCCCGCGCAACGCGCGCATCTCGGCATCGCTCACGTCCCGGAAGGCCGTCAGGTGTTTCCTTCGCTCACGGTGATGGAAAACCTCGAAATGGGCGCGATGACCGAGGCCGGGCAGCGCGACTGGAAACACAACATCGGGCGCATCTTCGAATGGCTGCCCATCCTGGCCGAGCGCCGCGGCCAGTTCGCGGGCACGCTCTCGGGCGGGCAGCAGCAGATGCTGGCGATCGGCCGCGGGCTCGCAGGCTCGCCCAAACTCCTGATGCTGGATGAACCTTCGATGGGCCTTGCGCCCACCATCGCGGATTTCATCTTCGAACGGCTGATCGAAATCCGCCGGCAATCGAACCTGACAATCCTGCTGGTCGAACAGCGTGTGGCGGAGGCTCTCGAATCCGCCGACCACGGCTACGTGCTCGAGGCCGGCCGCGTCGCGCTCGAAGGCAACAACCAAACCTTGCGAGCGGACGACCGCATCCGCAAGGCCTATCTCGGCATGTAACCAACAACAACAACACCATTGGGAGGACGAAAATGGGCCAGGACAAGATTGCGGACAACGTTGCCGACAATATCTCGAAGACATCGCTGACACGGCGAACCGTGCTGTCAGGCGCAGCCGCGATCGGCCTGTCGACGATGGCGCGCGCGCAGCAGCCGGCCGAGGTCAAGGTCGGCCTGATCGTGCCGTTGTCTGGCATCTATACCCGTCCGGGCCAGGTGATGCGCATGGGCGCCGAGATGGGCATCGAGCATATCAACGCGCAAGGCGGCATCAAATCGCTCGGCGGTGCAAAGATGAAGCTCGTCGTGATCGATTGCGGCGATACTACCGAAAAGGCCAAGAACGCGGCGCAGCGCATGGTGGCGCAGGAGCCCGATCTGGTTGCTGCGACCGGCTCCTATCTGAGCTCCTTCACGCTGGCGGTAACCGAGGTCACCGAGCGCGCCGAACTGCCGGTCCTGACGCTGTCCTATTCGGACCTACTGACCGATCGCGGTTTCAAGTTCATTTTCCAGACCGCAGCGCCCGCCAGTGTGCAGTCGCAACTCGGCCTGCCCGAGCTGATGAAGCTTGCAGAAAAAGCCGCCGGAAAGCGGCCGAAGACGGTAGCGATGCTGATGGACAATACGGCGACCTCGGTCGCGACCGCCAAGGCGCTGAAAGAGAAACTTGTCGCGCAGGAAGGCCTTCAGCTGGTGGTCGAGGAAGTATGGACACCACCGCTTTCCGACGCCACGCCGCTGATCCAGAAGGTCAGGTCAGCCAGGCCGGACCTGCTGCTATTCATGCCCAATGCCGTGTCCGACGCCAAACTTGGCCTCGAGAAGATCAACGAGTTCGGCCTAGGTCAGGGCAAGATTCCGACGGTGTCCTTCAGTATCACCATTGCCGAGCCGGACATGCTGCAAAGCGTCACCCCGGAAGTCGTCCAGGGCATTATGACGATCGTCGCTAACTGGGGCTGTAAAGGACACGAGGACATCATCGCCGAGCTCAAGGCCAAGTACAAAGAACCCTGGGCGACGCAAAACGTCATCTCGACCTACGGCGACATGTGGCTGATGAAGGCCGCGCTTGAAAAAGCCGGGAAAGCCAACCGCCTCGCCGTCGCCGATGCTTTCCGCACCATGGATGGCGGGCCCGCGAAATACTATCCCGGCGGCCAGTTGAAGTTCGACGAAAAGGGCCGCCGTGTCGGTGCCGGCGTCGTCATCGTGCAGTGGCAGAACGGCGTACCCGTCACCGTGTTCCCTTCCGACCTCGCTCAAGCATCCCCGTTCTGGCCGAAGAAAACTTGACTAAGACGCATCTCAAATATTTCAGGGAGGAATAGTCATGACAAAAATTACCCGGGCCGCTTTGACGCGGCGCAGCCTGCTCGCCGGCGCATCCGCCGGTCTGATCTCGTCTCGCGTGTGGGCGCAACAACCGTCCGAAGTGAAGGTCGGATTGCTGGTGCCGATCTCGGGCCTCTATGCGCGCCCAGGAGCCGTGATGCGCCACGGCGCCGAGATGGGGGTGGAGCACATCAATGCGCAGGGTGGCATCAAATCGCTCGGCGGCGCCAAGCTCAAGCTGGTGGTGCTCGATTCCGGCGATACCACGGAGAAAGCCAAGAACGCGGCGCAGCGCATGGTCGCGCAGGAGCCCGACCTGGTAGCAGCGAGCGGTTCCTACTTGAGTTCGTTCACGCTTGCGGTCACGGAGGTCACCGAGCGGGCCAATCTTCCGGTCCTCACCCTCTCCTACTCCGACCTGATTACCGATCGCGGCTTCAAATATGTGTTCCAGACTTCGGCAACGGCGGGATCGCAGGCAAGACAGGCTTTGCCGCAGATCGTGAAGCTGGCGGAAACCGCTTCCGGCAAAAAGCCCAAGACGGTCGCGATCATCACCGACAACACCGCGGCATCGGTTTCCTCGGCAAAGGCGATGCGCGACGGCCTGCTCGCCGAAAACGGGCTGCAGCTGATCGTCGATGAAACCTTTACGCCGCCGCTCGCCGACGCCACCCCGCTGGTTCAGAAAATCCGGTCGGCAAAGCCTGATCTTTTGTTCTTCCTGCCGACGGTGATTTCCGACGCCAAGCTGCTGCTCGAGAAGATGAACGAGTTCGGCCTCGGGCAAGGCAAGATTCCGACCATCTCCTTCGGCATCGCCATTGCCGAACCCGACATGCTGCAGACCGTAAGCCCGGAATTGCTGCAGGGCCTGCTCACCTGTGTCGCCAGCTGGGGCGCCAAGGGTCACGAGGCGCTGATCGCCGAACTCAAGACCCGCTACAAGGAGCCCTGGATGACGCAGAACGCGATCTCCACCTATGGCGACATGTGGGTGATCAAGGACGCGCTCGAGAAAGCCGGCAAGGCAGACCGCGTTGCAGTCGCCGACGCGCTGCGCACCATGGATGCCGGTCCTTCGAAATATTACCCGCTCGGTGAAATCAAGTTCGACGAGAAGGGTCGCCGCGTCGGCGCCGGCATGACCATCGTGCAGTGGCAAACCGGCGTACCGGTCACAGTATTCCCGCCGCAACTGGCGCTGTCTCAGCCATTCTGGCCGAAAAACTAGCTGAAGATTGGATACCGACATGGACAAGGCAACATACGATCGAGGCCTCCAGATCCGAAAGAGCGTTCTAGGCAACGAGTTCGTCGACAAGGCGATCGCATCGGCCGACGACTTCAACCGGCCGATGCAGGACCTCACGACGGAATATTGCTGGGGCTATGTCTGGGGCCGCGACGGTCTTTCGCACAAGACCCGCAGCTTCCTCAACCTTGCGATGCTGTGCGCGCTCAATCGCCCGCAGGAACTCAAGACCCATGTGCGGGGCGCCTTGACCAACGGCGCCACACGCGAGGAAATACGCGAGGTATTCATGCAGGTTGCTATCTATTGCGGCGTGCCGGCCGGCGTGGACGCTTTCCGTAACGCCAAGGAAGTGTTTGCCGAACTGGACAAGAAGTAACCGGAGCCTGAGACGATGTTGGTGGGCAAATGGGCTCTCGTAACCGGGGCAACGGCGGGCTTGGGCCTGGCCGTGGCCGAAAGCCTTGCCGGCGCGGGAGCCAACATTGTCCTGCACGATCTGAACGAACCGGCGCAGACGCGAGATCGTCTGCGCGCGCAATTCGGCGTCGAGGTAGTTAGCATCGCAGCCGACCTCTCACAGCGCTCCGCCATAGAAACGATGATGGCCAGCCTGCTCGGACGTGTCGGCGCTGTCGATATCCTGGTGAACAATGCGGTGGTGCGGCATTTTTCACCGGTCGAAAACTTCCCGCCGGAACAATGGGACGAAGCTCTCGCCGTCAATCTTTCGGCTCCCTTTCACCTGATCCGCCTCGCATTGCCCGGCATGAAGCAACGGAAATGGGGCCGCATCATCAACATGGCGTCGATCTATTCGACCCGCGCGGTCGCGGACCGCATCGATTATGTGACCACCAAAACAGCCATTGTCGGCCTGACCCGCGCCGTCGCGATCGAGACGACCAGGAGCGGGATTACCTGCAACGCACTGTGCCCGGGGACGCTGCCGACGCCCGCCATTCAGGGAAAAATCGCCGGGATCGCGGCCAGCGAAGGCCGCAACATCGACGAGACCACCAGTGACTACCTTGCGAGCCGGCAGCCGAGCGGACGGTTTGTCGCCCTGGAAGGCGTCGGCGCGATGGCGGCTTTCCTGTGCAGTCCGGCCGCGCAGGATATCACGGGGGCCACCCTTCCGATCGATGGAGGCTGGTCCATCGCGTGAACATCATCGGCTGTCCCACCAAGGAGATCTGCAATGGCTGAAGCATCGAGCCGAAATGCCGTCGTGACCGGCGCCGCCGGTGGCATGGGTCGTGCGATCACGAAGGCGCTGGTCGAAAGCGGCCGGCGGGTCGTGCTCGCCGACCGCGATCCGGCCTCGCTTCGTGAGTTCGCCGCCGAGATGGGCGCCAGCACATTCCCGATCGAACTCGATATTACCGACACCAAGGCCGTGGACCGCCTGCCCGACCTCATCCCGGATGCCTTCAAACCGATCGACATCCTCGTCAACAACGCCGGTCACGACATCGGCGGACGGACCCGCTTCGACGCCGGCGCGGCGGACGATTGGTCCGGGATCATTCAGACCAATTTGATCGGCCTGATGCGGGTGACCCGCAGCCTGCTGCCGGAGATGGTCAGGCGTAACGCCGGCCACATCGTCAATATCAGCTCGATCAACGCCGTACGCATCATCCCCGACATGGCGGCCTACAGCGCCAGCAAGGCGGGCGTGCACATGTTTACCGAAACGCTCCGGGGCGAGCTTGCCGAAACGGCGATCCGGGTCACCGAAATGCAGCCCGGTCTGACCCGGACCAACATCATCCTCACCCGCTATCGCGGCGACCGGGAGAAGGAAAAGGACTACTTTGAGCAGTTCAAGATGGCGCTCGACCCGGCCGATATTGCCCGGTCGATCGTGTTTGCGCTGGACCAGCCGCCGCATGTTCAGATTGCGGAGATGATGATTCTGCCCGTAAATCGCTATTGAACCAATGCCGGTGCGAAGGCGGTAGACAATGGACAAACGCGGCGAATTGCAATCCACGCTCCGGATCGAGGACGTTCCGACCGTCCGGTCGATGGTCGCCCAGAAGCTGCGCGAGGCGATCATGTCCGGAAAGCTGAAGCCAGGCCAGCGCCTGGTCGAACGGGAGCTTTGCGAGATGACGGGCGTGAGCCGGCCATCCATTCGCGAAGCGCTCCGGTTGCTGGAAGCCGATGGTCTCGTCAATACGGTCCCTCACCGTGGCCCTGTCGTCAGCACCATCAGTCTTGAAGAGGCAAAGCAGCTCTACGCGGCCCGTGCCGTCCTCGAAGGATTTGCCGGACGAGAATGCGCGCGCCTGCACGATCCCGCCGTCGTCCGCAGGATCGGGGACGCTCTCACCAAGCTGAAGGCGGCGTTCGCCGATTCCGACTTGATAACGGCCCTCGAAGCCAAGACGGAGTTTTATGCGGCGCTGATCGGCGGCTGTCAGAACGCCTTCATCGAACGAATGCTCAGGCCGCTGCACGACCGGATCACGCTGTTGCGGATTACGTCGATGTCGCAGCCGAAGCGCATCAACAAGAGCCTGCGCGAGGTCACCGCGATCTGGCGCGCCATCCAGAGCGGCGATCCCGATCTCGCCGAGAAATGCTGCGTCGATCACATCAACGCGGCGGCCGTGGCCGCGCTCAGCATGATCGAGCAATCATCCGCGTCGAACGAGAAGGCGACCGCGGATGAATGACCCAACGTTATTTCGAGCAAGCCGTTTCAAAGGGCCACCAGGCCGATAGGAAGCTGCCATGAAGTTTGTAAAATGCGTTGCGCTGATGCTGTTGTCGCTGTCGCCGGTACTGCCGGCATTCGCCCAGGAATTTCCGAGCCGGCCGATCACGCTGGTCGTTCCCTTCTCGGCCGGCGGGCCCGGCGACGTCATCGCACGCCTGCTCGGGACATCGATGAGCGCGACGCTGAAGCAGTCGCTCGTCATCGAAAACGTCGTCGGCGCCGGCGGTACCCTTGGCACGAATCGCGTCGCCAAAGCCTCGCCTGACGGTTACACCCTGCTACTGATGCATGTCGGTCAGGCCACCGCGCCGGCGCTCTACGCCAAGCTGCCGTTCGACCCCGTTGGTGACTTTGCGCCGATCGGTCTCGTCACCGACGTACCGATGATCCTGGTGGCGCGTGCGAATTTTCCCGCCAAGGACCTGAAGGAACTCGTCGCCCATGTGCGCGCGCAGGGCGACAAAGTCACCTATGGCAATGTCGGCCTCGGCTCCGCGTCACATCTGTGCGGGCTGATGTTCATGAACGCCATCGAGGCCAAGCTCACACCGATCTACTACAAGGGTGGCGGCCCCGCGCTGAACGATATCATCGCGGGGCACATCGACGTCTATTGCGATCCGGCAACCGGACCTACGCCCTATATTCAGGCCGGCACCATCCCGGGTTACGCCATCACCAGCAAAAAACGCGTCCCGACCCTGCCGAATGTGCCGACGTCGGCGGAAGCCGGGGTACCGAAGTTCGACGTCACGACCTGGTACGGGCTGTATGCACCACGCAATACGCCGAAACCGATCGTTGACGCGCTCGTCGACGCCCTGCAAAAGGCGCTCAAGGACCCGCCCCTGGTCAACCGCTTCGCCGAACTCAGCATGGCACCGGTCGAGCAGGAACGCGCGACGCCCGCAGCGCTCGAAGCTCTTCTCAAGAGCGAAATCGAAAGATGGGGCCGCATCATCAAGGATGCCGGCATCACGCCGCAGTAAAGCGGACTCGGCTCGCGGCGCAGCGTTTCCGGATCGTCCGCGCGGCTCTTGCTTCACTTTATTTCAAGCAGATCATCCCGCGAAATGGAGTTTGGCGCAAAAGATCCGCTTTCCCTGGGTGTTCAAAGTAGTGTCCCTCCTTTGAAGCATCGGCCTGTTGCTGACACTGCAGAGGATTCAGTTCAGCCTGCTCATCTTGAGCGTAGCTGGATTTTCATTGATCTCCCGGTGCACACATCGTGCACACGCCGCCTTCTAACTATCTGAAAAAACCAGACTCTCGCTCCAATCCATCATGGGCAAGTTTGAGCTAACTCCAGAAAGTGTCATCGTAGGTTGTACAAATAACTGCGATCGATTCCTTGGCAGCTCCGAGAAGCACGGATACGTCGATCAGACCGATCCAGCGCGGCCGCCAAGATATGCGCTGACGACCGCCGGGTTGTGCCGGAGATTTTGGGCGGTGTCTTCGCCCGCTATGGCTCCATTCTCGATCAGATAGCCGCGATCCGCTATTTTCAGGCTCAATCGGGCGTTCTGCTCGACCAGCAGGATACCGAAGCCGCTGGCGGCGATCTTCTTCAGCGGTTTCGGTTCCAGCGTCTCGTGAGAGCAGGAACAGAGCTGCCATAGCGATCCCCGCCGTGAGCACGATGTGGGAGTGTGCAGTTCCGCCGGAACGATTTGCCGTCCTTCCGCTTGGTGTTCCTGGTTGGAAATTACGTGGAGAAAGTGCAGTGCCCGGCAAACAACCCAAGTTCCAATCTGACGTGATGGGTGGCCTATATCTAGGCATCGCCATCACTGGTGTAGAAGCTCTGGTCGCGATGGGGTTAGTTATCGCGTTCATGTAAAAGGCCGCCTCAGTTGGCGGCCTCTTTCATTTGATGCCTCACTGAAACACTTCATCGAACACGCCGCGAGCGGCCTGCCCGATTGCAGCACGGGGGATCAGCGCGGCCTTGAGCCGCGCCATCGCCAGGCCGTAGCCCATAGCCCATGAAGCCTTAGCCCCGTGCCACCGGTCGCGTTCGGCGAGTGTTCTGCATTTCCGTTCTGTTCCCAATTGCCTCCCGGGTACTGGCCTGTTTCGACCCTCAGTGGCCTAAATTCGACCGCACGGGCAGGCCCTCGATCACGAAAACAGAAAGACCCCGATCAGCAAACCTGCTGCGAATGCCCAGAGGCCTAATGTGCAAGCTGAGACAACGCGGACGAGATTACGGAGGTCGTCGTCCGACGCGATCATGTGGGATCGATCCGGCATTGCAGCCGATCCCCCCTTCGCGGCAATTTGCTGGGGCCGTCCTTTATAGACGGACGGCATCCCGGCGACCCGGCGACCCGGCCACGTATTCAGGCTAAACTCCAATTCCGGCCCCGTCTGTCCGGCTTCCGACATTGGGGTTGCTGTTCGGTGGCCTGTTTTGCATTTGCGAGTGGCCTGTTTCGGCCAGCACCGTACTGGCCTGTTTCGACCCCTAGTGGCCTAGTTTGAAGTACGCAGTGGCCTGCTTTTAAATCTGCCTTCTATCCGGAACCCGACAGAAGCCGGGGCCGTTGAGTCAGCATCACCGCACGGTCAATGGCTTCCATCGGTGATGAGAACGTCGGTTGCGCTCCCGCCCCATCTAACAGGGAAGGTAGAGCATCATGCAGCTATCCCGACCCACATTACATCTGTTCGAAAATCGAACCGCCAAAGAAAAGAGAAGACTTGAGGTTTTGGTCTTGGAACTGAGTCCCGGCCCGAAACGTGATGAGATTCGGCAGCAGATTAGGCAGCTTGAGACGGCAGCCATTGTTGATAAATGCGTGTCATCGCCCGGTCTGAAATCGCCCCGGTAGCGCCATGGTGGATCGTGGTACTGTCCGTATTTGACCCCTCGTGTCCTAATTTGGATCTGCTAGTATCCTAGTTTGTTCTGCCATCGCGGAGGTGCCCATGCGGGCGCTTGAAGTATTCGCGATCTACGTCGCGCCCTTCTTAAAGCTTTGGCGCAGCGGTCAAGTTCTGGATGAAGCGATACGCCGTTGATCTGACCGATGCCCAAAGGCAGGCTGGCGGTCCACCTCGGCGCAGGTTTCTCCTTGGAGCTTGGCGCACGGATGAGTAAGGCCGCCCCAGTTGGCCGCCCGGCCGCACTGACCCGGGAGATCGCCGTCGTGTCATCTGTCAGGGTCGCCAGTAGCGTGGCCGCTGATCGCGCCACAGCGGCGGTGGCCGTGGGATTAGGTTCCGGAGCCGGGCCAGCCTCCTGACGGGCCGCGCTGGCGTCCGGGGCGAGATCATCACTCGTGATTTCACGACTGACCGGCCGGTGTTGGTGATTTCACCAGTCGAGGGATCATCCCGTGATTTCACGGGATCATAGCTGGTGATTTCACCAGCTCGCATGTCTCCGGATTTCAGGAAACATTGCCCGGTGCTGGTGTCGCGTGATTTCACGGGAGACCGGGCGGCCGTGATGCTGCATTCGCCATCGCGCTCGATGATCGTGATGGGCACCGCGCCGCTTGCCGCGAGATGCACAATTCTTCCGGGAAAAATGATATCCCGCGCCATTATTTCGGCCTTTGGATACCTTTCAGCGTGCCAGTCGCGTTTTTCATTAACGCATCCACAAAACGCACTTCGTCGATCAACTTTCCTACAATGTAGCCCACCACAGCTCCCCTGACGTCACTACCGCCCGAAACGCTGTCGAGTTCATCTGCGGACAACTCGTGGATGCCATTCAATTCAGTGCTGAGATTCGTGTTCATGATTCTGTTCCTTGTTGGCGGCGGGGCCATCCCCCCGACCGGTGAAAGAGCATCTCAAATTGCCGGGTTGGGCGCTGTGATGCAGGTCACGCTGCGATTTACTTCAATTAGATCGTCCGTCGGGCATCCGGTTTTTTCCACTGCCAAGCCGTGCATAGCAGCACCGACGATATGCGACGGCGGCCTTCCTGTTCGGAGATCGTGCGAGCATCGGGCAGCGATAGGCGCATCAGGGGCCACCGTCAAAACGGTCGGCGGCTATTGTCTCACAGGTTGAATTCCGTACGATATGCCCGCTGGGGATAAGGGGGCGTTCATATGAGCGACGACAATCCGTTTTACGGCCTGATGTTGTTCACAGGGCCTGGAGTATTGGCCTACCAAGGCTATCCATGGCTCCAGAGCGGCATCTGGACTCCTCTGCCAATCTCACTCGTCTTTGACTACTTTTCGTGGCCGCACCGCCTTAAGGGATGGATTGGTCTACAAAGCATGATTGACTGGCTATTGGATTGTCCGTTGAGCCTGCTCGTTTTCCTCTTATCACTTGTTGCCATCGTTATTGGCGCCGTCGCGGGGGCGATGATCGACCGAGGAAGACAATCTATCTAACGGCTTGCGCCGAGTTGAACCGCGATTGCACCCGGCCAAGTCACCAGACTTACGAACAGCGGACTTGCACCGCACCGGGAAGTCGAACCTCCGCTGGCCGGTTGCCGCAAGTGGCTTTCTCAGCGGCAACTGCTCTGGATGCAGCGGTGCAAATGGTTGAAGCGACGCGCACGGTCTACGTTGGTGAAGATATCTTTCTAAAGTTGTTCAACAATGAAATTGGTCGCATCGAGCGCGAGTGGAAGTTAGTTTTGAAGGACTAAATGAACCGCTCACTCGTGTTTTCAGGGTAAATCAGGCCCCGACCTCACGGCAGAATGCTGACCGGCTTCAACGCCACCGCCCGTTTCATCGCACGATCCGATAAGCCTTGGCGGCCTTGCGGCGCGGTGCAGCTTCCGGACCGGGCTTGCCGGGGCTCAAGGCCCTCAGCATTCCAATATGGGCATGGATCAGCGGCCCGCGATCTTCCGCCGCCATCAACCGCATTTCGGTCGCCGAGAGGCAGGTCGAGAGTTAACCACAAGGGTCATTCTTTAAACTGACCCACTGCCGATCGGTTGAGTGCGCGAATCGACGGCCCAACGTGGCAGTGCGGGGAACAGATTGGACTGGTCGCCTATTATCTAGCATGAAGCGGCTACGCTACCAGCGACCAACGCTTGGCCTCGGGCTGATTATGGCGCTCGCCATCGGTGGCGTCGCGGCCGTGTTCGGCTATTACGGTGTTTTGGTCTGGCGGTTCTTTTTCGACTGATGCGCAGCTAAGAAGAATTGTCCGCGCAACACACTTATCCGGTGGCCCGACGCGCGACGCTGCGTCCCCACCACACGCCGGGCCAGCCAAACCGCAGCGGGGTTGAGGGGCGCCGGTTTGACCGAATCGTTCATAGCCGAACTTCGTGGCAGAAACCCGCCTGGCGTGAAACGGCGAGTGCTTGCGGCGGGCAGTCCCGTCAGTCCCACCCCAGTGCCGCGATCAGCCCCCTATTCGGGAAGAGTAGGAACTTTTTGGATGCCGCGGAGTCGGACTCTTCGCCTCCGGCCTTCACCCCCGTCGGCCGGTTGGCAAACTCCAAGTGACGGTTCCAGTGCTGCACCGCCGCGTGCTGGGGCCGTTTTTGCAGGCGTCGGATGAGCTAATGGGTGAACACCCAACGGGTGGCATATCGGGGGTCGATCCTCTTCGAGCGATAGACCTCATTTGGACGCTGCGGGACATCAAGGCGAAGCGGACTTTGCTGCCTCCCGACCCCGATCATTTGCGAGACCTGATCGAACTTGGCTTGGTCGAGATGCGAGACGACGCTCCGGCACTCACGAACAAAGGCCACGAAGTCCTCGATTAACGACGCGGCGGACGCCCTTTTCAATGCGCCATGGTGGCCGTCAAACGACGTGGCGCATCTCCCCTGCCCCACGCGCTCTCAATTCCGTGAAGCTGCTTCGTGGCCGGGTCCACGACGACACAATTGGCCGCTCCCAACGAAGCCGTTTTCCTCTCCCGGCGAAGACATCCTGAAACGAACCGATGGTTTGATGGCTGCACCAAACAACGGGGTTCAGCCATGTGGGACATCATTATCAACCTGATTTACGAGCAATCATGTGAGAGCTATTTGGCTGAGGCGCAAAGCGTACAGGATTAGGACCGAGGCGCATCATGCGTGAAGAGTTTGCTTCTTACGGTTTCCTTGCAGTGACGGTCGCGGGCATTGTGCTGCTCAGTTGCGGATTATTTGCCCTCGCGATTAGCTGACCGGCAGGGCATCCACGCCGAGCTACGGCACCTCAATCCGACAAATACGGCGCGAACTTGTGCCGCAGCGTTCTTAACAGCGACCCTGTTTCCAAAGTCCCGGAGGGCAGCCTCTTCCACGCCAGCCGACCTTTCGGCCTCGGCTCCATCCGTAGGCCCGGTGTCCACCACCGCGCCCCCAGCCATGGCCGCCCCCGCGACCATGCCCGCCCTTAATCTCGATCACATCAGACGCGAACACCGAATTTAGCATTCCCTTATCCTGAACGCCCCCGGGAAGGGCTGAGACTTGAGTAGTCGCAAATGCGATTGGCATGGTGACTAACAGTCCGAACAATAGTTTTCTCATGGGATTTCCCTCTCCCTGATCGCGCGCTGCCAGCATCGCACTACCCGGGTGGCCGTAGCTCCTTCGAAGCTACCCAATTGTCCATTTTGGCGTAGGACCGGTATTGCCGGGCTTTGTCGAGCAGAGCATCGCGCTCCGGGCTTGGTGGCATCACGTCGGCTTGCCGTGAGCACTCTTCCGCCATGCGCGCATAATCAGCTGCTTTCATTTTGTCCCCCCTGATATTGTTAGTACGAAAGTCTAGGCCAGAAATCGGGGCGGAACTTTGCTGAAAATAAAGCCGCTGGTTGACGCACTTTCTGCATCTCAAAGGCAACCGGGGCACCAACTCAAAGCCAATCCCCGGCCCTCTCATCTCTATGGATTCCTGACGACGGCGCCGAACGTGGTCGTCGAGCCGATCCTTCCGAAGGCAATGCCGGTGATCCTGACCTTCGACGAAGAACGCGAAGTGTGGCTGCGGGCACTGTGGAACCAGCCGAAGGCGCTGCAGCGGCCGTTGCCGGATGACGTATTGAAGATCGTCGCGCGCGGCGTCGACAAGGAAGACAACGCCGTTTCGCGCCCGTAAAAGCACGGGAGCATTAACCTGCATGGCGCGCATCAAGCCTAATGAACGACTTTGGTTGCGGATGCGCAAAGACCGGGTAGCTTGAAAGCACCGGACATTTCCCGGGCCCAATTCGAAAAACCGTCGGCCGAACATACTCCGGCCGACGCTTTGCTTTGAAAGGTTGCGATGAAAAAACCGTCCGTGAAAGACCTACCCAAGAAGCGGACTGAGATTAGATGTCCGGCATGCGGTGGCACTGGATTTGCGCCGGTCACGCAGCCAGTCCAGCCCGGCCGAAAAATCTATGCCGCACCATGTGAGAAATGCAATCGAAAGGGACGGATAGCAGCGAACTGAGACGCCGAATGGGCGCTTAGCCAAGGAACGCAAGCAGCTAGATAGTTAGCATCAATTGCGATGGCCGATTGCCGGGGCCGCGACCCGTCGCGCGTGCGGCAGCGTCTTGCTCGGAGCCTTGGCTAGCGGGCGGATCGAACGGCTCTCAGCGGGCCCCGATGTCCGCTCTGCAGCGCCGGAAGCGGCCATAGAACGACTGATAAGCATTTCTGCGAAATCCTATCAGTCAGTAACTTGGCCGCTTTCGTATGAAACCTTATCAATCCAACTCGACTGACTGACCTTCACCGATCACGGCCTGAGAGGTGTCGAAACCACTTGACGCCTACTGTCTTGACCGCGATCTCGAGCTCACCGCGGCAGCAGTAATGATACTCGACGCGAGAACATAATTGCAAAATGGCGATAGGTTCGATGCACCTTTCAGGATCAAGATCTCCTAGGTGCACACTAGCGATGGTTAGAGCGTTTCTCCGGTGCGATTGACGCGCAGCCAACACGTCATCGGATGGGGGGCCGTTGTGTATGCCAGTCTGTCGTTCCCATTAAATACGAATTCATTCTTGGCTTCGTCGATTACCATCATCGACAGCAAGGTCATCCGCAAGGCGTCGCGTACTGCAATGACGCCGTCCGTGTCGAAGCCTTGCCGTTCGTTGTGGGGAAACGTCCACTTCGCGCAGCTAATATGCGCTAAAGAACAATATTGTCGCCGCTTGGAAGCGCGGCACCCTACGATCGAATCTGGGCGCCAGGGCGGCCCGAAGATCTGCCCTGGCGCCCGCCGCATTTCAACTCAGTACGGCCCGGGTTCGCAGGGGATGTTGTCACCGGTCCAGGGCGCCGTAGCGAACGCGCCGACGCGCGGCGCCGGAATGCAGGCCTGGCCATCAACATACGGAGCGGCGGCAGGATCGCTCACATTGACGCTCTCGGTGACATGCCGTCTGGACGTATGGTTGTCGCGAGCCATGGCAGGTGTTGCGAGCATTGCGGCAGCAATCATTCCAGCAGACAAGAGCTTGATCGTGGTCATTCGACTTCTCCATTGCGTGTAAGGAAGCCAAGGATGTTTGGCTTCCACACTCGCGATGTGGGTAACCACGAGCAATCTTTAAACGGCATACTCGCTCACGATCATTCAACGCGTCGTGAGATCACCACGACGACAGCAAAATCGTTCCAAGAAATTGCACGGCTATCGCAACGAGGAGAATGAATTTTTTTATAGTCGATTTCGTCGTTGCCGCGCTCCACAATGAAGATTGGGGCAAGACAAAATGGACTAGACTCATGAAGACTATTCGGAACATCGCGATTGCCTCGACAATCGCATTTTCAACACTGGTATTTGCCGCGGTCACGGCATCGGTGGCGGAGGCCGGGCCGATCGTTTCACCAGGTCACTATTGCCTGTCATATGATGAGGGCGGAACGGATTGCAGTTTTACAAGCTATTCGCAATGCCTCGCAACCGCTTCCGGCATTGACGCGAAATGCTATGGCAAGACCTTTCGCGACGACGATGCCGACAGCTTCCCGGCTGCTCAGCACCTTAACTCTCATGGCTATTGACTGAGGCGCGCGCGGGGATTCAAGCTTGTCTTGCAGACCGCGCCGATGTCGCAACCCGGATCAATCCGGTTGATCGGGGCAGGCAATCTCCACCTTGCAACCCGGCCCGGAATGGATCGTCAGCCGAAAGCCATGTAGCCTTACGATCGCGGCGACCAGGTTAAGACCAAGGCCGACGCCCGGCGTATTTCGTATCTTGTCGGAACGATAAAATCGCCTCAACACGGCCTCCCGTTCCTGTTCACCGATACCGCAGCCAGTATCGGTCACGCGAATAACAGGCTCGCTGCCGTCGCGGAGCAGCTGGATGCTCACCTTGCCGCCTTCCGGCGTGAATTTGATGGCGTTGTCGACCAGGTTGGCAACAGCCTCAATCAGCAAGTCACGATCGCCGCACACGGTGAGAGGTCGCTCGACTTCAACCTGCAACGCGATGTCCTTGTTTTCGGCGATCGGCTCATAGATGTCATGCACCTCGCGCAGCATGTCGTGCAGGTTGACGTCGCCAAACCCCGCGGAGCGTCGGCTGTTTTCGATCTCCGCCAGGCGCAACAGCGCGGTTATGATCGTCAGCGACTGATCGATGCCGGCGATGGCCCTGTCTGTAACCGCCTGAAGCTGCTCCAGCGATGTTGCGTTGGTACGCCCGCGTTCAAGTGTAAGACGGGCACGCGTCAACGGCGTCCGCAAGTCATGGGCAATATCGTTACCGACGCCGGCCAGTGCATGGATCATCGTTTCCATTTCATCGAGCATGCCATTGACGATGATCGCAAGCCTCGAAAACGGCTCGTCGACGCTACGGTGCGGCAGCCGCTCGCGCAGGTCTCCGGCGATGATACGCTGAACCCGCTGATTCACCTCCTCGACCCGTCTTTGCGCTCGCACGCTGAGCCATGCGCCGGCGAGCAGGCAGAGGCAAAATCCGGGCAGCAGGCCGAGCGCGAGCGCCTGGCCGACGACACGGGAAATTTCCCTGGCCTCATCGACATTTCGTCCGATCACCAGTACATCGCCGTTGCGCATCCGTCGCGCAATCGCACGCACAGTCTGATGTTCCCGGCCGCCTCGATCTATCCTGATAATGTCAACGCCTTGTGGCGCCGCATCGATCTTGAGTCCGGCGGGCAGACTCTCCAGATTGCCCGTGATCCGGCTGCCATCGGCGGCAAAGATCGCCGCGAGTTGCACGCCACGGGGATCCTGCTTCAGGCGCTCGTCGATCGCTTCGAGTCTCCGCTCAGGCGTCAGCCCGGCAATCCCGTCTATTTGCGCTGATATCACGCGGTCGGACCGCGTGATCAGATAGTCATCAATTGTCCAGTAGATGAATCCAAACAATGCCAGGATGAAGGCGGCAAGCACGCCTGTCACCATCAGCGTCCAGCGGAACGTATTCGAGCGTACGAATTGCAGGTGACGCATCGGATTTCCGTCGCGGTGTCCTCGGCCAATATCAGTATAGGCAACCGCGATCGACAACGCATCACCCCGAGCGAACGGCCGATCGCCTCAGGGCACAGCCTTAAGAATGAAGCCCGCGCCACGGACGTTGTGGATCATCGGCGCGTCGCCGGGCCCATCTACCTTGTGACGGAGGCGTCCCATATGCACGTCCACCAGGTTGGTCGCGGGAACGAACTTGTAGTTCCAGACCTCCTCCAGCAGCATGGCTCGCGTGAGCAATTGATCGGCGCGCCGCATCATGTACTCCAGCAGGCGAAACTCACGCGGCAGCAGTTCGATCGCACGATCGCCGCGCTTCACCGTACGTTCGATCAGGTCGATCTCCAGCGCCCCAACCTTAAGCGTAGTCTCGCGCGATTCTGCGGGTCGGCGCAGCAACGCCTCCATCCTGGCGACTAATTCGACGATGGCGAACGGCTTCGTGAGGTAGTCGTCGCCTCCCATTCGCAGTCCCCGCACACGGTCGTCGACCGCCCCCAGCGCACTCAACACCAGCACGGGGGTGCGCACCTGTTCTGTTCTCAGTGTCTCGATGACGGTGAGACCGTCCATTCCGGGCAACAGCCGGTCGACGATCATGGCGTCGGGCTGCGACGAGCGCGCCTTGTCGAGGCCCTCGATGCCGTTGCCTGCCCATTCAACATCAAAACCACGATCGGCCAGTTCGGCTTTGATTTCCTCAGCCGTTTCAGCGTCGTCTTCGATTAGAAGCACTTTTGCCATATGCCGCTTCTCGATTGCCGCAAAGCCATACGCGTCCGGCAAGCCGGGAGTCGGACTTCTGCGGATCGCTATCAATGCCATAAGGTCAACCACCTGCAATGCCAAGACTCTTGTCTGGAATTGAGTTTCCCGCCGGAGAGCTACCTAGGAGCCGGACGGCACCGCCAGCCTCACCGGGGGAATGAGGCGTGGCGTGCGCCGTCCGCTCTGCGGCCGAGACACCCCCTCCATGTGACAAGCGGGGTGTGCCGCACGCAGGTGGATATAGTCGCGAAAAACCGGCCGCACCATTAAATAGGATTTTATGATCGGCCCGCCGGGATGCGGCCGTTGCCTGCCTCATCCTGTCTGGGGGTCAGGAGACCTGTGTCACCTGGAGCTTGGCGCGCACCTTGCCGCCTTCAGCCAAATCGACCGCGGGATTGAGGATGACCTGATCGCCCGGCTTGACACCGCTATTGACCTCGACCTGCTGCCCGAGGTCGCGCACCACCGTCACCTTGCGCAGATGCACCACGCCATTCTCGACCACTGCAACCTGCAGCCCGCCTTTGTTGAAGATGACGGCGTCGGCGGAGACCGTGAAGCTTGGCGTCTTGCGCGGAATATGCAGTTCGATGGTGCAGTAGATCCCGGGGGCAAGGGCCCCATCGGGATTGGGGATATCGATTTCGGTCAGCAGGGTGCGAGAGCCAGGTTGCAGCGCATCGGCGATCCGCGTCACCTTTCCAGGAAAAGTGCGATCCGGGATCTCGGGCACATGCACGACGGCGTCGATTCCTGGTCGCAGCCCGAACGCTTCGTCCTGCGGGACGAAAACCTGGGTCCGGATGACACTGCCTTGCATGATGGTGAACATGAAGGTGCCGCTGGTCGCGTCCGCCTGTACCAGGCTTCCGATGTCGATATTGCGCTGGGTGATCACCCCATCGAATGGGGCGACGACGCGCTGATAGAGCTTCTGCTGGTGCAATACCTGTAACTGGGCATCCTCTGCCACCACATTGGCCTGTGCGACAGAGACGCCAGCCTCCTGCGCCTTCAGGGTCTGAATGTCGGTAGTGCCCTGCTGCGCGGTCAGCCAGCCCTGCTTCACCAGCGGACCGTCACGATCCCAAGTCACCTTGGCGAGTTCGCGGTTTGCCTCCGCCTGCTGCAAGGCTGCCTTGAGCTGGCCGAGCGTCGCCTCGGCTTGGGCGATCTGATGATCGAGTTCGGGCGCCACGATTTCGGCCAGCAATTGGCCCGCCTTCACCCGGTCGCCAATATCGACTTCGCGTTTGCCGATATAACCGCTGGCGCGGGCAAAGATATTGGCAACCGAGAACGCCGATGTGGTCGCCGGCAGACTGACAATTTCCGTGCCGACGCTGGGTCGCACCGCCGCAACACGAACCTGCGGGACAAAATCCAGGCTCTGCTTCGCCGTCGTAACCACCTGGCGATGCTGCTCGTAATGGTTCCATGCTCCGGAAGCGAGCGCTATTGTCAGAACGAAGGCAAGCCCGACTCCCGAAAGCCGACCAACCCATCGTCTGTTGCCGGGGGGTAGACGTGCGGGTCTAGTCTCATGACCGGTCTCCGGCTCAATATCCAAAGGACGATTGAAGTTCATTCCAGCACCTCGTCAAATACCCCGTGATGTATCTTGCCATCGTTGCCTTTGCGCAGCATGGCGAAGAGATACGGCACGACCAGCAGCGTCGTCGGTGTTGCGAACAGCAACCCGCCGATCACCGCGCGCGCCAAAGCCGCGTTCTGCTCTTCTCCCGGCGCACCGATAGCCATCGGAATCATACCGACTATCATGGCGGCCGCGGTCATCAGCACCGGCCGAATCCGCGTATGTCCGGCCTCGATGGCCGCCTCGAATGCCGTCTTGCCTGCAAGCTGTTGCTCGCGGGCAAACGTCACCAGCAGAATGGAATTTGCCGACGCGACGCCGACCGCCATGATCGCGCCCATCAGGGACGGCACGTTGAGCGTGGTCCCGGTGATGAACAGCATTGTGAGGATTCCGCACAACGTCGCCGGCAACGCCAGGATAACGACGAAGGGGTCGCCGAAATTCTGATAGTTCACGACCATCAACAGATAGACAAACACCGCCGCGAACAACAGCCCGATGCCGAGATCAAGAAACGCCCCGTTCATGCTCTGGATCTGGCCAATCACCTGGATGGTGTTTCCAGGCTTGAGCTGCTTCTGCAGATCCGTCACGATGTTGCTGATCTGGCTGGCTACACCGCCGAGATCACGACCCTGGACGCTCGCGTAGACTTCATAGACCGGCTGGACGTTGGCCTGATTGCTGTTGGTGGGGACGCTGCCGCGCCTGAACGTCGTCACGTTGCTGAGCAGGCCGGGCACGGGGACGTCGGTCAAGGATGACGAAATCCCGGTGGAAACCGGCGTATTGCGCAGATCGTTCAGCGAAGTGATCCTGCTCTCGGGTGTCTGCACCGCGAGATAATACGGAATACCCGATTTGGGATCGGTCCAGAAATTCGGTGTCACCTGTTCCGAGGAACTCAGGCTGACATTGAGGTTGGTTGCGATGGTATTCGCATTGAGCCCAAGCTGGGCTGCGCGCGTGCGATCGATATCGGCATAAAATGCGGGCGCATCGACTTCCTGCTGCAGGTGCGCATCGGCGATCCCCGGTATGGCCGCGATTCGCCGACGCAGCTCGTTCGCAACGCGCAGATTGTTGTCCTTGTCGTAGCCCACGGTGCGAACGTCGATTTGCGCCGGCAGACCAAAATTGAGGATCTGGGTGACAATGTCTGCCGCCTGGAAATAGAACGTGTCTTCGGGGAACGCAGCAGGCAGCGCCGCCCTCAGCTTGCGCACATATTCGCTGGTCGGCCTGTGACCCTCCTTCAGCGATACCAGAATGACGCCGTCGTTGACGCCGATAGTCGAACCATCGGTGAACGCCAGATTGTAGGCCCGCGCCGGCAGTCCGATATTGTCCACAATCAGATCGCGCTGGTCTTCAGGTATGATTTCACGAATCTTTTCCTCGACCTCCTGAAAGGTCCTTTCCGTGGCCTCGATCCGCGTTCCGGCGGGCGCACGCACATGAAGCTGTATCTGTCCGCCGTCAATGGCCGGAAAGAAATCGCGGCCGACGAGCGGAAATGTGACGACGCCAAGCCCAAGCAGCAGCAACATGAACATCGGAATGACGTAACGATGCTTGATGAGTACAGCGAGCGAACTTGAATAGCGGTGGCGCATGGCCTCGAAGTTGCGCTCAAACGCGGCATGGAAACGGGCAAACAAGCCCGCTTTTGTCGCATCCACCGGGCCGTGCTTTTCGCCCTTGAGCAACAGGCCGATGACGATAGGCGTCAGCGTTCGGGACAGGCCGTAGGATGCCAGCATTGCGAATACCACCGCCAGGCCCAGCGGCGTAAACAGATATTTCGCCGGCCCTTCGAGGAACACCACCGAGGTAAAGACGCAGCTGATGGCCAGCGTCGACACCAGCGTTGGAATGGCGATACCGGCGGCGCCGTGCAGCGTGGCCTGCGGCAGGGGCATTCCCTCTTCGATAAGCAGCCGATGGGTATTCTCGATCGTGACCGTGGAATCGTCCACCAGAATGCCGACCGCCAGCGCAAGTCCGCCGAGGGTCATCGTATTCAGCGTCTCACCGAGAAAGTACAGCACGACCAACGAAGTGAGGATCGATAGCGGAATCGAGATCATGACCACCAGCGTCGAACGCCACGATCCCAGGAATACAAGGATCATCAGCGCGGTAAGGCCCGCCGCGATCGCGCCCTCACGCAAGACACCGGCAACCGATTGTTTCACGAACACCGACTGGTCAAACAGCTCGTTGATCTGCATCCCGGGGGGCGCAGCGGCGCGCGCTGTTTTCAAGGCATTGTGCACGGCATTGACGACGCTCAGCGTCGAGGCATTGCCGTTCTTGATGATACTGAGCAGGACGGAGTGGCGGCCGTTCTGCCGCACCACGTTTTGCTGCACCAACCAGCCATCATGGACCTGGCCGACGTCCTTTACGAAGATCGTGGCCCCATTGACGACCTTGACCGGAATATTGTTGAGATCATCGATGGTCGCGGGCGTCGCGTTGGTGCGGACGGCATACTGCGTGCTACCGAATTTTGCCGTTCCTGCCGGCAACGTCAGGTTCTGCGTGTTGACTGCATTGACGACATCAAGCGGCGTAAGCCCCTTGGCGAGCAGCTTCGAGGGGTCCAGATCGACCATGATCTGGCGATATTTTCCGCCGGTGGGCGTCGGGAGCGTGATGCCCGGTATCGGCGCCAGCTGCTGGCGGATGCGATAGATCCCGTAGTCGTAGAGCTGCTGCTCATTGAGGGTGTCGGAACTCAAGCTGATCTGCAACACCGGTACGCTTGAGGCGTTGAATTGCACCACCAGAGGGGCCTGGATGCCCGGTGGCAATAGCGCACGGATGGCGTTGGTTGCCGAGACAATCTGGGCAATCGCGAGGTCGAGATTGACGTCCGGCTGAAAGTAGATCTTCTGCACCGAAAGCCCGGCCAGCGTCTGCGCCTCAATGTTCTTGATGCCATTGACGTTCGAGCTGATGGCGTACTGGCTGTAAGTGGTGACGCGCTGCTCCATCTCCGGCGTGCTGAGTCCGGTATAGCTCCAGATCACCGTCACCACGGGGATATTGATTTCCGGAAAGACGTCGGTCGGCATCTCCCGGCATGCGACGACACCCAGAAACAGGATCAGCGCGGCGACCACATAAAACGTGTGCGGAAATCTCAGGGCGAAGCGAACAATACCCATCCATTCATCCTCGGCTACGTGCCGGCTGGGCCTGGGTCGCTCGGCCGGCTCCGTTTGTTTATTTCAACAACGCAGTTGCGAACAACGTCTTGGTTGCCATGGGCAGATCACACGTTTGCGAACAAAAGAACACGAGAGTACACTCATCTCATCTCCGCGCAGATAAGCTCACGCGGCCGTGAATTGCCGCAAGCCTGCTCGTGCGTTTCCAGAATGTTTTTTCTCGGAAGATTTGCCCAAAAGACATTCCTGACACGCAGCTAGCCATCAGGAACATTTCGAACATGGCGGCTCGGCGCCCTGTTCTCAATTAAAAACGCGTTTAGTGTCGCGCGATCATTCTTGGCTTGCCGACACGTCATCAGGGAATAAGGCGCCCTACCCCCAAATCGCACGACTATTACATCGCGGCAGGATCAATCCATGAGACGACCTCGGCATGCTCGCATACCGAGGTCATCTCGTGGCCGCCGAGCCTGTCGGATTACCGCTGCAGATCGTGGTCGGCATCCACGCTGCCCATCAACCGCACACCTGAACAGGTTGCCGGTGCCAACCATGCGCGGTGTGCACGCGGCGTTGAACGACGTAGCAACCATCGCCTTCAGCGTAAGAATCGCTTGATGCGTACGGATAACCGTAGCCGTAGTCGTCATAGTAGTACGGATCGTAGAATCCGCAGCCTAGGCCCGTGCCGAACGCGAAGCGGCTTCCAAAGTCGCGACCATGAAATCCCTCGCCGTGAAATCCACCGCCTCGAAATCCGCCGAAGCTGCTCCCGCCGTGGAAGCCCCCGGCCAGATTGCCTCCATGGAAGCCGCCGCCTCCGAAGCCTCCACCGCCGTGGAAACCGCCACCGCCTCCGAAGCCGCCCCCGTGGCCACCACCGCCTCCACCACGCGCCAGGGCCATGGTTGGAGAAGCCAGGCCAATGGACATGACTGCCAATAACGCGATCGCTGTTTTATGCAACATGAACATTCTCCGTCAGAGATACAGCTCCCGCCCGGGACTTGTGACCTGGAAATGGGAAACGCATCGAGCAAACGCCACCAGCTGCGACGCGTCCGCCGCTCAACTCTGCGCGAGCCTTGTCGGCCAAGAAGGCCGTGGTTGCTTCGATTAGTTCATTCACCGGGGGATTGCCGAGCCAGCGCTGGGCTTTTCTAAAATTGAATTTAGTGGCATCGGCGGACTGCGAACCTAAATCAGCTTCACGCACATCAATCAACGAGTTGCGCAGAACCGGCCGACGCCAACGAGGAGTTTCGATATGAAAAAGCTTTCCGTTCTTTGTATCGCCCTTTGCTTTGGCCTTCCAACCACCGCGGCGTTTGCCCGCGGCGGCATGGGACGAGCGCATGGCATGGGAGCGTCTCATATGTCCATGATAGGCGGCGGCGCCCTCGGCACCACCGCTGCCGCGCCCGGCACCAACTCGTCTGGCACGGCACTTTCCTCAGATGGAGTGGGCCGCCCTATGCTTGACACCATGCCCTCTATCGACTCCGAAAACGCGAAGATCGACAAAGAGATAAATTCGATCTGCCGGGGATGTTGATCCGCTGCTCCAACGGTTACGAACTCTGACTATCCATGAACGGCCGGCTCGCACCAGAAGCGGACCGTCCGCTTTTGACCCACGGCCAGCCCTCGACGATTGAAGTGCCGGTTCATCTCAGATCGCCGGGCGTGACGGACCGTGTGCAAGGGTCTGCAGAACCGCTGCCAGCGCCGCGGCAGCCTTGTCAGGCCGGGCCTTCTCGTAGATCGCGAACTCAAGGTCAGGAAGCCGCGGCAGCCCCTCTTCCACACCGAGAATACGCAATCCCGCGATCAGCGCGCTTGCGGGAAGCGGGGTGACGGCGAGGCCCGCGAGCGCCGCCGCGCGCACGCCGGTCAAACTGGGGCTGGTATAGACGATTTCCCAGGTCAGTTCGTTGTTGCTGAGTGCAATGAGCGCGGCCTCGCGAGAAACGGATCGCTCGCGATACAGGGCCAGCGGCAGCGCCGCCCCCGGAACAAGATCGAAGGTGTCGGCCGCGACCCATACCAGCGGCTCACGCCACACCAGACGCCCTTTCGAGGTTCCGAGCGGGCGCTTTGCGAACACGACGTCAAGCCGTCCCGCATTGAGTTGCTCGATCAACTCCGCGCTGACACCGATCTGTACCTCGAGCTTGACGCCCGGATTGAGCGTGGCGAAGCGGCCGAGCGCCGAAGGCAGCGAACCGCCGGCGACCTCCTCGACCACGCCGAGACGCACCATGCCAGACAGCCGCGGCGCCGCCAGGCGATGGCGAGCCGCTTCCTCAAGTTGCAACAGGCGACGCGCGTCGCCGAGCAGCATCTCGCCATCGTCGGTCAGTGCGACACTGCGCGTTGTCCGCCGGAACAGGGGCCGTTTGGTCTCGAGCTCAAGCCGCTTGATCTGTTGGCTCACCGTCGATTGGGTCAGGTTGAGTCGCTCCGCGGCGCGGTGAAAACCGCCGCAATCGGCTACCGCAACAAAGGCGCGCAGCAACTCGAAATCCAGCATGCGATTGATCCTGTTTCGCGATCAATCATATTACAAATTATCGTTTCTATAATCAATGGTGGCCTCTTAACTTCGCTTCAAGAACAGCGAAGGAGATCCATCATGTTAGACACATCACGGCGCGGGACAGATCGCGCCTCTCGCCTCGCGCGGGCTGCCGCGTTCAGCGGCACGAGCGGAAAACTCTTCCCCGCCGACCAAGCGACGCGGTTGCTCGAAGCAATCATCGAGCCGGGAGACCGCGTGACGATCGAAGGCGACAATCAGAAGCAGGCGGATTTTCTCGCCTCAGCCCTGGCGAAGGTGGATCCTGCGCGGGTGCACGACCTGCACATGGTGCAGTCCGTGTTGGCGCTGCCCGACCATCTCGCCGTGTTCGAGCGCGGCATCGCGAACCGGCTGGATTTTTCCTATGCGGGGCCGCAAAGCCGCAAGCTTGCCGAACTCGTCGCGAACGGGACGGTGAAGATCGGGGCGATCCATACCTATCTCGAACTCTATGCGCGCATGCTGGTCGACCTGACGCCGCGCGTGGCGCTGATCGTCGCCGACAAGGCGGATCGCGATGGCAACCTCTACACTGGCCCCAATACCGAAGACACGCCGACCATCACCGAGGCGACGGCGTTCCGCGGCGGCATCGTGGTCGCGCAGGTCAACGAGATCGTCGACCGCCTGCCGCGGGTCGACATACCCGGCGACTGGGTCGATGTCGTGGTGCCGAGCCCGAAGCCCTATCTGATCGATCCGCTGTTCACGCGCGATCCCGCCAAGATCAGGAACGAGAACGTACTGATGGCGATGATGGCGATATCAGCGGTCTACGAGCCCTACCAGGTGCAGCGGCTCAATCACGGCATCGGCTATGCGACCGCGGCGATCGAACTGATCCTGCCAACCTATGCCGCGCAGCGCAGGCTGAAGGGCAAGGTCGCCAGCCATTTCGTGCTCAACCCGCATCCGACCCTGATCCCCGCGATCGAAGCCGGCTTCGTCGACAGCGTCTATTGCTTCGGCTCCGAGCTGGGCATGGAACGCTACGTCTCGAACCGCGCCGATATATTCCCGGTTGGCGCCGACCGTAACCTGCGGTCCAACCGCGCGCTCGCACAGATCGCGGGACAATATGCCTGCGACCTCTTCATCGGCGGAACGTTGCAGATCGACCCGCAAGGCAACAGCTCGACGGCCACCAAGGGCCGCATCACTGGCTTCGGCGGCGCGCCGAACATGGGCGCGGACACGCGTGGCCGCCGCCACGACAGTCCCACCTGGCTGCGCGCCGGTCAGGAAGCCGGCGAGAGCCTGCGCGGACGCAAGCTTGTGGTGCAGATGGTGCAGACCCAGCAGCCGAACGGCGCATCGAGCTTTGTCGAACGGCTGGACGCGTTCGATCTCGCCGCCTCGGCCGGCTTTGCGCTGCCGCCGGTGATGATCTATGGCGACGACGTCACCCATGTCGTCACCGAGCGTGGGGTGGCCAACCTTTTGCGCTGCCGGTCGCCACAGGAACGCGAAGCGGCATTGCGCGCCGTCGCCGGCGATACCGAGTTCGGCAGGCGGCAATCGCCCGAAACAAGCGACAGCCTGCGCCGCAGCGGCATCGTGATGCTCCCCTCCGATCTCGGCATCGATGTCAACACCGCAACCCGGGAATGGCTCGCTGCCCAAACCATCGGCGACCTCGTGACGGCGTCAGGCGGACTCTACGTGCCGCCGGCGAAATTCCGCCCGGCCACGGTCCCTCACGTTGAACACAGGAGCCAACGATGACCCCGAACACGCAAACCTCAAATGGCCTGTCCGGCTCGAAACCCGCGCCCGTCGATCACGCAAAGCAGCTGGCGGCGACACTGCTGTCGCAACGCGGCGAGGCATCCGGCGCGCAGGTCGCGCGCGAGCTGCACCACGTGCTGCGCGCCCTCGATGCGGACGACCGGCACAGCTTCCAGCGCTATCTTGCGACGGAATTTCAACCTGACAAGGCGGCGCTGCGCGCAGCGGCGGAGCGTTATCTCGCCGACACCACGGCGGAAGCCGCGGCAGCGCTGGCACGGGCCGGTGATCCGCCCCGGCAGGAGCTGCTCCGGCGCATGAACATGGCGCCCGGCGGCACCGGCGCGCTGATCGCGATGCGCAGTGAAATAGCCTCATCCCTGCGCGGCGAACCGGAACTGAGGCCGCTCGACGCCGACCTTAAGCATCTGTTCGCCTCGTGGTTCAACCGCGGCTTTCTCGAGCTGCGGCGGATCGACTGGCAGTCCCCGGCGGCGGTGCTGGAGAAGCTGATCGCCTATGAGGCGGTGCATGAAATCAAGGGCTGGGACGATTTGCGGCGGCGTCTCGCACCCGACCGCCGCTGCTTCGCATTCTTCCATCCCGCGCTTCCCGGCGAGCCGCTGATCTTCGTCGAAGTCGCGCTGGTGCAGGGGTTGGCCACCGCGATGCCGCCGCTGCTCGCACGGGAGACGGATGAAGCGGCCGCACGGGCGCAAGCCATGCGCGCCGACACCGCGATTTTCTATTCGATCTCCAGCTGCCAGGACGGCCTGCGCGGCATATCGTTCGGCAATTTCCTGATCAAGCAGGTGGTCGAGGAGCTCAAGGCGGAGTTTCCGCAGCTGAAGCGCTTTTCCACCCTTTCGCCGGTACCGGGGTTTCGGCGCTGGCTCGGTCAACGGCTTGCGAATGGAAGCGATCCCGATGCTGCGCTGTGGCCACAACTCGAGAGCGGCGAATGGTGGAATGACCCGACGCAGAGCGAGAAGCTGCGCGCGCCCCTGCTGCGGCTTTGCGCCCGCTATCTGACGCGGCCACCCTCGATACGCATCGACCCGGTAGCGCGCTTTCACCTCGGCAACGGCGCGCGGCTCGAACGGATCAATTGGCTCGGCAACAGCGCGCCACGCGGCATCCAGGAATCCTTCGGCATCATGGTCAACTATCTCTACGACCATGACAGCATCGAGAACAACCACGAGGCCTTTGTGCGTGACGGGACCATCGTGCGTTCGCCGGAGATCGACACACTGCTCAAGGCGTATTCCACCCAACCTTGAAGGAAGAGATATCATGATGAACAGACGCGTTTTTTCCGCCGCCCTCGTGACCGGTGTCGCGGCTTCGCTGATCTCCACACGCGGCAGGGCCGCAAATTCGAGTCCCGTGAAGGCGAGGAACGCAGGTTACATCTTCGTGCCTGCTGCATAGTCAGGAACGACGTACACGGAAGCGGCCATCGTCATCGGTTGGTCGCTTTCGATGCGCCATTTCGGTCAATGGATTGTGCCCTTCGACCGCCATCAGCACAGACTGTCGACTGGTTGCCAAAATCACACATTTTGCGGACGCCCGCTTTGTGCCAACATCGAACGTCCCGACAACGACGCGATTGACCCGACTCGGACATCAATGAAGAGGGAACACATCATGACCATCCGTAAGACCGTCACTCTCGTCGAAGAAATCAATAGCGAGTACGGCGCGCCCGCCAGCCCCCCGCTGCGGCGCGTCGCGGTTGGAGCGGTGTTCGAAAACCCGCTGGCGGGCAAGCCGGCCGGCGCCGACCTTAACCCCTTGATCGAATATTCGCTGGAACTCGGGGCTTCGCTCACCAAGACGGCGTTGGCGACACTTGGCACGAACCCAGCGCAGTTGCGCGCCTACACCAAGGCGGCGCTGGTCGGCATCGGAGGCGACCTCGAGCATGGCGCTGCGATGATACATCCGAGACTCGGCATGGCGATGCGCCGCGCGATCAAGCGCGGCCGCGTTATCATTCCCGGCCACGCCAAGGTTGGCCCGCCGGGCACGACAGTCGATCTGATCTATGGGCCTCTCGACGAGGGCTGGGATCTCGATGCCTTTGATTCGACCCCCGTGCTGATCCACGACGCGCCGCGGCCGCACGAGATCGTACTGTGGATCGGTTACGCCACCGGTCCGCGCATCAACGCCCGATGCAAGGGTCCCGATCAAAAGGAAGTCGATGCACTCGTCGCATCCTTCACCAGCGGCTAGTAAAGGGACTCTTAGCATTGGTTCCCCGTGTTTTGACGGCGCAAGCGAGCGGGGCGTCCGTCGACGCCAATAGTAGGTCGCCTCGCGGCGAAAGATGTGGACAGCCATCGGAACGCAACTTCCTGTGCAGCAGGAGTGTGTCGCAGAGCTGTGCATCAGCTCCCCAGCCATGCCGATTTTTCAGTATTTTCAAGGGTGGTCGGCGCGCTGGCTGGGGCGGGAGGGATCGAACCTCCGAATGGCGGAATCAAAATCCGCTTGATTATTCAACGATTTCAGGGTGCATTTGGAAAAAAGCTAAAAGACGCCCTCTAGCAATTTCACACAGCTTGGCAGTCGCTTCCAAATAAGGAAGCAATCGTCAGAGACCGGAGAACGAAATGACGTCCCGTATTCTCACAAGACTCGCCTTGGTGGCCGTGACGCTCGGCTTGCTTAGTGGCGCTGCGACAGCGCAAGAAAAGTGGCCATCGAGGCCCGTGACGGTCATCGTGCCGTTCGCCGCGGGCGGCAACACGGACGTCATGGCGCGCATTTTTGCAGAGCAACTGACGAAGCGGCTCGGCCAGCAGTTCATCGTCGAGAACAGGCCCGGTGCGGGCGGGGTCAACGGCCTGCACGCAATGACGCGCGCCGCGCCGGACGGCTACACCGTTGCGGTAGCAACCTCCGGCGGCATCGCCATCAATCCGATACTGATCAAAGACAAGATCCCCTACAACGTCGAGAAAGACTTCACCTATCTCTATGGCATGGCAGCGCAGCCGAACATCTGGCTCGTCAATCCGTCCGTCCCGGCCAACACTATGGCGGAGCTGATCGCCTGGCTGAAGGCGAACCCGGAGACGCCGTATGCGACATCCGGCCCCGGCACGACGCAGCATCTCTGCGGCGCGATGCTGGAGGACGCCGCGGGGCTCAAGATGACGGCCGTCACCTACCGCGCATCAAACCTCAGCATCCAGGATCTGATTGGTGGTACGATCCGGCTCGCCTGCGACAACTTCGCCGTGGCATACGAGCAGGTGAAAGGAGGCAAGCTGCGTGCCGTCTCGATCACGTCGCCTGGGCCCTATCCGCTCGCCAAGGAGATCGAGCCGACAGCCGCGACCGTACCGGGCTTCGAACTGATGCCGGCATTCGGCTGGGTCGGCCCCGCCAACATGCCGCCCGACATCGTGAAGAAGCTCATTGAAGAGCTTGTCGCGGTCGGCAAGATCCCTGAAGTCCGCACCGCACTCGAAAAGTTTGGTGTACTCCAGACCGAACTGCCCGGTCCGGCCTACGCCGAGGCGCTCGCCAAGGAGCGTGCAGGGTACGCACGTGTGATCGAGCGTGCCGGGATCAAGGTGCCCTGAGCCGCCGGACAACCGCAGATTTGGTGACGGGGAGAGCGACCGAACCCCCGAGGCTATCCGCTGGGCGAACTGCAGGACGGCGCCAATTGCGCACAAGTGCATCATTTCGACTGGTTGTCCGATTTGTTCGCCGTAATACCCTATTCTACGATGAGGGCGTAACAGACCTGTCCGACTAGCTTCCGCGGTATATGTTGGGAGGAAACCACAGAGAGAAGCCAAGATGGTCGATGTAATGCACGACGACGTTTAGTTCGATTCTGGACCGAGTATTAGAAGCTCCATTTCCAAACGCGCCCAAAAAATTGGGCGGGAATAGAGCTGCTTATATAACGAACTCAGCGCTTTGAGCTGTGGCTGGGGCGGGAGGGATCGAACCTCCGAATGGCGGAATCAAAATCAGTTTGATTATTCAGCAGTTTCAAGGCGCATTTGGAAAAACTTGCCAAAATGGTCTCTAACAAACTCAATAGCTTAGCAGTCGTTTCCAAATGGAGAAGCAGTCCTTCGTCGGGCAACTCAGCTCCAAGAATGATCATCAAGATCTCCGGTCGCTCAGGCCAAGCTCCATTCCGGGCACGCGTCCAGACATCAAGACGCTGGTCCCTAATGCTTCCTGCGGAACACGCTGCTTCGAAGTAAACAAGGTGGTGACGAGCCCTCGCATGTTAGTGGGCTTCCAGAACCGCTGGCGCGCCACCCAGAATAAAACTACGAACTCTTATGTGATTGAAATTGCAATATAATCTAGACTGCAGCCGGAGGCCATAAGCGCGTACCGCGTAGCGGTAGGTTCAAATCGGTGGCCTGGTCGTGCAGGGGCATGTGGGTCCGCGGAGCAAACCACCATTGAGTACGCAAACCGAGATTTTCCGGCGCCTCGTACGCGACCATATGCGACCGCCGCCTGTGCGTGTTGCACCGAGCACGACGGTGGGCGAGGTCGTAAGCCTGATGACGGCGACGCCCGCGTCCTGTGCCGTCGTCATCGATGGTACGGGCCGGCCCAGGGGCATTGTGACGGAACAGGACGTCGTGCGTCGGATCGCGTGGCGCACGGAGGCCGATCAAGGCGTCGAGTCGGTGATGACGTCGCCCGTCGTCGTGACGGGGGCCGACGACTACCTTTTCCAGGCGGTCGCCTTGATGCGCCGTAGCAAGCTTCGGCATGTCCCCGTCGTGGACTGGAGCGGAGCGATGATCGGCATGCTCGCCCTGGACGAAGCGCTCGCTTCCCTGTCGAGCGAGAGTATGTCGCTCATCGAGCAGCTCACGCACGAGGAGAGCGTCGAGGGCCTGCGCCTCATAAAGCAGGCGCAGGCCCAGCTTGCCAGCGCACTATTGGAGAACAACGTTCCGGCGCCGGAGGTGCAGTCGCTGCTCACGGAGATCAACAACGATATCCACCGGCGTGTCTTGAGGCTGGCCGAAGCGGCGATGCGCGACGACGGCTGGGGGGAGCCTTCTGCGCGGTTCGCTCTCATTATCATGGGGTCGGGTGGGCGCGGCGAAAACTTTCTGGCGCCCGACCAGGACAACGGCTTCATCCTCGCTGACGACGTTGGCGGCCAGGGCAAGCGTGCGGACGCATATTTTCTGGAGCTTGCCGAGCGCATGACGCGGATGCTCGACGCGGTCGGCTTTCGCCTCTGCGTCGGCGATGTCATGGCCACCAATCCCGTCTGGCGCAAGAGCCTGTCGGATTGGCGCCGGCAGATCGACAGCTGGATCAGGCGGCGCGAGTCCGAGATGCTGTTGAACTGCGATATCTTCTTTGATTTCCGTCATGCGTTCGGCGATCCCGCACTCTCAAGCGAGCTCCGCACTCATGTCACCGCAGTAGCGTCGGAGTACCCTCAGTTCCTCAGACACCTGTTCGCCATCGAAGCCGAGCACAAGGTGGCACTCGGCTGGTTCGGACGCTTGCGCAAGGAGTACCATGGGGAGGATCGGCAGGGTGTGGTGAACCTGAAGCTTCGTGGAACGCTACCGCTTGTGGAAGGTGCGCGGCTGCTTGCGCTTAAAGCCGGCATTCCGGCCACGTCGACTCTCACCCGGCTTGCCTGCCTCAAGGAGAAGGGGGCCATCAGCGCTGGAGATCATGAGGATCTTGCCGACGCGTTCAGGCATATGACCCGTCTCCTGCTGCGCCAGCAGCTGGAGGACTTCAAGGCCGGGCGCAAGATCACCAACTATGTCCCCGTGGCTGATCTCTCTCAACGCGATAACAAGCATCTCGTGGCGTCTTTCCGCGCCATCGAAAACCTGCGTGCAACACTGAATATGGAATTCGCGGAACGCTCGCTCTAGACTGGCGCGCAACTCGCCGCGTTGTGGTCAGGTGATTTCGCGAGCGGCCGTGGCCGGGTGGGGGAGCTCGGCCGAAGAGGCGGCCGAAGGGATGCGGACGAAAAAAGTCGCACCCTTGCCGAGTTCGCTCTCGACCCAGATGGTGCCCCCGAAGCGCTCAAGGATATGCAAGCTGATCGGCAGCCCGAGACCGGTGCCCTGCGGCTTGCCGATCAATGTGTCGCCCGCCTGGCGGAAGCGCTCGAAAATCTTCTTGTGATCCTCCTTGGCGATGCCGACACCATTGTCACGCACGCTGACCAGGACGGACCCCGCTTCTGCTCGCCCCACAATGGTTATCAAACCATTGTCCTTGTCGCAGAACTTGACCGCGTTGGAAATCAAATTGACCAGCACTTGCGTGATCCGGTCGGCGTCAACGAGAATCCTCGGCAGATCCTCGGCCACGCGACACTCAAGCTTGATGCGGGGGTTCTTGGCGAAGAGGCCGGCCGTTGCGGCAAGCGCGTTGTCGATCACCTTCCTTGGCTCGATCCTGGCCAGTTGCCAATCCGTCTGGCCGGCCTCCATCTTGGCGAGGTCGAGGATGTCGTTGACAAGTCTGGTCAGACGCTCGGTTTCCTGAACGATAATACCAAGGAACATCTTGCGCTGCTCGACGGGAATGTCCGGATTGTCGTGCACGATCTCACTGAAGGAGCGGATCGAGGTGAGCGGTGTCCTGAACTCATGGCTGATCGTCGAGACAAAGTCGTCCTTCATCTTGTCGAGCTCCTTGAGCCGCTCGTTGGCCGCCCTGAGCTCTGCCGTCGCAGCCTCGAGCTGCTGCGACTTCTCCTCCAGTTGACGGCTGTAGACAACGAGTTGAGAAGCCTCATCGAGGATCTGCATGACCTCGTCGATGTCGTGCATCTCCTCCCTCAACACTGAGGCGATCATGATCCGCGCGGAGGCCGCGCCAATGGCGCCGGCGAGTTGCCGCTCCGCGTAATGCACGATGTCCGCGTCCGCCGCATGCGCATCGTCGAGCCGGCGCCCTCGGTCGCGCTCGAAGCGCTGGAGGGCTTGGTCCGTCAGGGTCTCACCTATGAAGCGATTCGAGAGGCGACGGAGGTCGCCAATGGTGGCCGTGCCACGCCAAATGCGCGCGCCCTCGGATGGCTGCTTGAAGATGTCCACAAACTGTACGGCCTGGCTGCGCTCGATCATGGTCTGCGTCGTCATAAGCGACACAACAACGTATAGCCCGACATTGATCACCATGGTCCAGAACACGGCGTGCGCGACGGGGTCGAGGCCGGAAAGCCCGAGCAACGCATGGGGACTGAACAGCGCAAGCTCCCACGGGCCGTCCTGCACGAAGCTCTCTGAGATCCACCCCGATCGTGCGAACGAAGGCAGCAGCAACGTGTAGATCCACACCAGGAACCCGGCGCTCAATCCAGCTAGAGCGCCGAGCCGGGTCGCTCCCTTCCACAGGATGCCGCCGAGGATGGCGGGTGCGAACTGTGCGGCGGCGACGAACGACATGAGCCCGATGGAGACCAGCGCGTAGGATTCGCCGATCAGCCGGACATACACGTAGCCGAGCAGGATCACGAAGATGATGGCGCTGCGGCGGATGGCGAGCATGAGGCCAGTCAGATCCTTGCGCTCCGAGAGATGCAGGCGGCCGAAGCGCAAGAGGAGGGGCATGACGAGATCGTTCGACACCATGGTGGCCAGGGCAATGGTTTCGACAATGATCATGCCCGTTGCCGCGGAGAGGCCGCCGATGAATGCGAACAACGCGATGGCCGGAAAATGCTCGGCCATCGGCACGGTCAACACGAAGGTGTCGGCATCGACGGTATTTCCGGAGAAGTGGAGGAGCCCACCAAAAGCGATCGGCAGGACGAAGATGTTGATGAGCAGCATGTAGAGCGGGAACAGCCAGATGGCCTTCTTGATGTGGCGCTCATCCACATTCTCGACCACCAGCACCTGAAACTGGCGCGGCAGCAAGACAATGGCTGCCATCGAGACGAGCATCAGCGAAATCCAGCTCGTGTACCCACCAGCGGCCTCGAGCGTAAAAAGACGCGCGATGGCTGGATCGGTGGCAGCGCGCGAGAACACTTCGCCGAAGCCGCCATAGATGCCGTAGGTGACGAATAGCCCAACCGCCAGGAAAGCGAACAGCTTGACCACTGACTCGAAGGCAATCGCCGCCACCATGCCCTCATGACGCTCGCTGGCGTCGATGTGCCGCGTGCCAAACAAGATAGCAAATGCGGCCATGATCACCGCGACGTAGAGCGCCGTGTCCTGCAGGACTGGTGTCGAGCCAAGCTTGGCCGGCATCACGATGTCCGGGTAGTGCTGGAGCACGGCGAAGCTCGTCGAGATCGCCTTCAGCTGTAGCGAGATGTACGGCATGATGCCGACGACGGCGATGATGGTCACCAACCCGCCCAGGAAGGAACTCTTGCCGTAGCGCGAGGCAACGAAGTCGGCAATTGAGGTAATGCGATTGACCTTGCTGATTCGGATGATCTTGCGGATCAGAAACCAGCCAAGGATGAAGGTCAGCGTCGGGCCAAGATAGATGGGCAAGAAACTGATGCCCGAGGACGCGGCCCGTCCGACGCTGCCGTAGAAGGTCCAGGCTGTGGCGTAAACGGCGATGGATAGCGCAAAGATGTAGGGGCTCGCGATAATGCTCCTGCCCTGATCCGCGCGGCGGTCGCCATAGTAGGCGATGGCGAACAGGATCGAGAGATAGAGGAAGGAGACCGTGACTATGACGTACCCGCCCAGCATGGCTCAGGCTCGCGGTCTGCGGTTGGGACCCTGGTCGGGATTCGGGCCAGGCTCGCTTTCGGCAATCTCCTCGTCGGGGTCCGGCCGCTCGACGATCAACACCGTGAGGGCGATCAGCAACGCCCAGGAGAGAAACAAATAGAGGTAGAGCGGTGGTATCCTAGCCACGAAGGTGGCCTTATCGAAGGCGCCGATCAGCGGCGGTGTGAATAGCAGCAAACCGAACAGGAATAAGCCGATCAAGCGCTCGGCAATCAATCCTCGCCTTGGCATGTGTGTCACCTCTATGCGCTCTTCGTTGCGTTGCTGCCTCGGCGGCGCGAGATCATGTAAGTTGTGCCTGCTGACGACGCTGCTCCATCATCCGACTTGAGATCCTGGCGGCTTGACCGAGCGTCTCGATCCCGCGGGCTCTCAACAGATCCAGGAGCTTCACGAAGATCGCGGCCGTGGTCATGGCGTCGCCGATTGCAGTGTGCCTGCGAATGACCTCGACACCCAGTCGTCCGGCAGTGGCGGTCAGCGAAAAATCGGACACATCCGGCTGCAGATACACGGACAGAAGCAGGGCATCGAGCACCGGGTTGTCGAATTTGACGCCTGCCTGCTCGGCTCCGTTCTCAAGGAATTTCATGTCGAACGCGGCGTTATAGGCGACGAGCACGGAGTCGCCGATGAAAGACTTGAACTGTGGCAAGATGACATGGGCAGGCGGCTTGTCGCGCACCATTTCGTTGGTGATGCCGTGAATTCGCGTGGTGCTGGCCGGGATAACGCGGCTCGGATTGATCAGCCGCTCGAACGTCTCGCCCGTCAGGATGCGACCATTGACCACACGAACCGCTCCGATTGAGATGAGCTCATCGCCCTCGTTGGGCCTGAGGCCGGTGGTCTCGGTGTCGAAGACGACCAGATTGAGCTTGCGCAACGGCGTGTCCCTGATTGCCTCAGTCGAAGGAGCAAACAGGTCGAAATCATATAGTTCCGGCATCGGCGCAACGCGGTCCGACCGTTCCGGGGCGCGTGGCTGCTCGGTCTTCCTTAGCGGCAATCTGAGGCACGAGCGCCCCTCTGGCAGCGCCTGGCTCCATAGCTCGCTGGCATGTCGCTCCACGATCTGGCGGACTGTGCGGTTGCCGATCGTGCCCTTCAGCGGCTCCGCCAGCCAGGCTTCGATAATCGCCGAGGCGAGCGGTGCGCCGTCCCAAACCAGCTCGACGTAGACGTACTCGTCTCGCACCACGGCGCCGATATCGAAGGCGGCTTTCGCCGTGTGCCTGGCAACGGCGCGGATGAGATGCTCGAGCGCAAGCACCAGCGAGTGGCTGTCGGCATGAATCCAGACCGGCACGCCCACGGGCGTGACCTGGATGCCGTCGGCGTCTGCCAAATGCCTGCGGATGGCGCGGAACAGATCCAGCGAGTAAATATCGGCCAACGGCCACTGACCCGTCGCAAGGCGTTCGTAACGCTGCGCAACGTCGGCAAAGCTCCGATCGAGCGTTCCGACCTCCTTGCCAACGACGTCTTGAAAGACGCGGCGCTCGCCCGCTTCGAGCTCTCCCGCCAGCATTTCGGCAGCGGCACGCAAGCTTGCAAGTGGCCGTCGCCATTCCATGGCGACCTCACGCAAGAGCGCATCGCGCTGGGCCACGTTTTCGAGCTCGGCGCCGACATCGGCAAAGGTCAACACGTAGCCTGAGGCGCGGCCCGAAGGTTCGCGCACCAAGCTGAGCCTCACCTGCAGCAAAGTAGCAAGGTCGACCGACGCACAGACGAAGCGGCGCGTCGTGGAATCGAGCGTCGAGTCTCCGGTGGACTGGGCTTCATCGCCGGCTGCGTCCCGTTGCAGGAGCAGCTCGAGTGTCAATAGCACGGGCTCTCGCGTCAGCACGCCAAACAATGAGCGGGCAAGCCCAAGCGTATCGCGCGCGTTGAGTATCCTGGCGGCGGCTTGGTTGTAGAGCAGTATGCGGTGCTCGAGATTGCAGACGATCACACCTTCGGAGAGATCGAGCAGGATGGCCTCGAGCCGGCACTTCTGTTCCTCCGCACGCCGCGTGGCAGCATCCACGGCCTCCTGTGTCTCGCCACGCGCGGCTCGGAGCGCGCCGAGTATTTTTTCGACCGCCGTTGGGAGCCCATTGAGCAAGTGGCCGCGATCGACCGCGAGCGGTCGATCGACGCGTATCTGCGACTGCATCAGCAGCTCCCGCTTCAGAGCGGCCAGGGGCTTGAGGAGCTTGACATGCAACAGAGCCCAAGCCAGCCCAACCAAAGCTGCGACGACGGCAAATGCGATGGACATGTAAACGCCGACCGCTCCGCCGCCTTGCACCGCCTGCCACAGCGCAACGCCGGACGCAGCGAAGGCGGCAAACGCCAATGCTGCGAGGAGGATTGGTATCGCAACGGCAGCCTGCATCGCACGCCCTTGTTGCCCGGTTAGTTGGCCGGCCCGATCCAAGCGGTGACCCGTTCAACGACCTCGCGCGTCGAGAACGGTTTGGTGATGTAGTCGTCGGCGCCCAGCGCCAAGCCCTTTTCGCGTTCGATGTCGCGGCCCTTGGCTGTCAGCAGGATGACACGCACCGCCCGCCATTCAGGATTGGCCCGGATGGCCTCGCACACGTCGAAACCGTTGCGCTTCGGCATCATGACATCGAGGAGCACGAGATCCGGCGGCGCCTTGCCTATCTCCGCGAGCGCCTCCTCTCCGTCGCAGGCGAGGCGAACTTCGTAGCCGGCCTTCTTCATCAGGAATTCGAGGGACAGCAGGATGTTGGCCTCGTCATCGACCACGAGCACGCTTTGCGGCATTGCATCCTCCAGGGGTCGCCTTGCTCGACCGCGCGAGAGCGCGGCAAGCGAAAAGTGCGCTCCGCCCAACTCCGCGCCACTTAGCTAGAGCATGATCCGGAAGAGCTTGCCCTCGACGTGGTCGGAGGTGGGTACCAGTTTTCCGAAAAGATCATGCTCAATCAAAAACCTGGAGCGCGATCGCTAGTCCATCTAATCCCGTCGCGCTCTAGCGCAGCAGGTACATGGCGACGACAGCCGCGGCTGCCCCGATCGCAGCCCAAGTGAACTTGGCACCGAGACTTTCGATGGGGTTCCACTCGAAGTAGCGCTCTTTGTTTTCTTCCCAGATATCCTTTTTCATCGGTTCCTCCGTTTTCGCTCTCGCCCTCCCAAACCTCAGCCGAGTCCGCCCGATGACACAGCAACCCGCCGATTCGCGCAGCAAGTCAGACTGCTGGCCTCCAAGGTCGCGCGGACTGATCTTACATCCTTCGCCCCTGTTTGTCCCTTGCCCACCTTTTCCGTACCCTGGGCATCCGGCAGGAATGCTGCGGTGCCGTGCGAGCGAGGCAGCCGCATGGGTTCGACCTTCGTTGGATCGGGCAAGTCGCACGTTGCAGGAAGGCTCGTTTCCGCCGGTTGCTGCACCGCGAGAACACCTGCGCCTTCGAAAACGCGGGCCAGCTGCGATTCATCTTTGGCAGCGAGCGGCTTCGACACCAGTCGTCCGATGGTCAGGGCCGGCGGCCTACGAACACCGTCATGGAGCGAGGAGAAAAATGGCGCGCCCGGAGAACTCTCGTTTCGCAGTCTAATGGTGAAAGGGGCGTTGCGCTGCTGCCGGTTTGATGGACGGCTGGTTAAGCTAATCCCACCTTGCGCTCGAACTCAACAGGGCTGAGATATCCGATCGTGGAATGCCGCCGGATCGCGTTGTAGAACCGCTCGATATAGTCGAACACATCGGCCCTGGCCTCGTTCCTGGTTTGATAGGTTTTGCGCGCGGTGCGCTCGGTCTTCAGCGACGAGAAGAAGCTCTCCATCGCCGCGTTGTCCCAGACGTTGCCGGATCGACTCATGCTGCAGACGATGCCGCTGTCGACCATCAGCCGCTGGAACTGCTCGCTGGTGTACTGGCTGCCTTGATCGGAGTGGTGCAATAACTCGTTCGGCCTGCCGCGGCGCCAGACTGCCATCAGCAGCGCGTCAGCAACCAACTGGGCCGTCATGCCGGCGCTCATCGACCAGCCGACTACCCGACGCGAGAACAGATCGATGACGGCCGACACGTAGAGCCAGCCCTCCGCGGTCCAGATGTAGGTGAAGTCGGCGATCCACTTCTGGTTCGGTCGCTCGGCCACGAACTGCCGGTCCAGAAGGTTCGACGCTACGGTTGCGACCTGGCGATCGCCTTCGTCCTTCGGCAGACGCCGGCGCCGTGGCACGTACTTGGCCTAGGGGGTCGGCGAGCTAAATTTGGCTGGCGGAGCATTGGGATTCGAACTCCTGGTACGGTCGGGCGGCAGTGGTGATCAACCGGTCTCCGCGGATAGTCTCCGCAAAACGGGAATATTTGCGGATACGGCCGGAGACTTTCGGCGATTTCTCCCTCAACTTCGGCAAACCTGGAGCCTGGACACGAAAGCGAATGTGCGAAAAGCCCAAATTTCCGGCCCATTCTGGCGTCTCTTGGGAAGCCTGGCCGAACGCAGGAATGGCTGGCTGGGGCGGGAGGGATCGAACCTCCGAATGGCGGAATCAAAATCCGCTGCCTTACCGCTTGGCTACGCCCCAACAGGCCGGGAACACGGCAGGAAACCTGCGGCGGATTCCCTCCGGCAAGGTGGGTCTATAGAGAGAGGTGAGCTATTTCAACCGGCTAGAGCATGATCCGAAAGGGCATGCCCCGCACGGGATGCGGGGTGGGCAGCCGTTTTCCGGAAAGATCACGCTCAAACAAAAGGATAGGCTTCGGATTCGGGCCTAAATCGGCTCCGGAAACACGACCCTTTATAATAGGCCTGGCGGTTCGTCCGATGTGGACGCCCCGGGCTCGCGATGGCCTCAAGCCGCCCGGCCTCGCCATGCCGGCCCTCCCGCCCATCGGAGAGTTGAGAGAAGGCCGGTTTCGTGGGAAGACGGCCCCCCGCTTTCCCGACTGAGGCGAGTAACCGACATGACCTACCGCGCGCCGATCAACGACATCCTGCTTGCCCTCAACCATGGCGCCGGCCTCAAGGCCGCCGTGCAGGCCGGTCATTACGGCGATTTCGACGGCGATATTACCGCGGCCGTGCTGGAGGAAGCCGGCAAATTCGCTTCCGACGTGCTGGCGCCTTTGAACACGGTGGGCGACGAACACGGCATCAAGCTCGCCGACAACAAGGTGACAACCGCGCCTGGCTGGCCCGACGCCTATCAGCGCTGGACGGCGGCGGGCTGGAACGCGGTGTCGGGCCCGGAAGCGTTCGGTGGCCAGGGCCTGCCGCTGGCGATCAACGCCGCCTGCACCGAAATCTGGAGCGCGTCGAACATCGCGTTCGGCCTCTGCCCGCTCTTGACGCTGTCGGCGATCGAGGCGCTCGACGCCCATGGCAGCGAGGAGCTGAAAAAGATCTATCTGGAAAAACTGGTGTCGGGTGAATGGACCGGCACCATGCAGCTGACCGAACCCCAAGCCGGCTCCGACGTCGGCGCGCTGCGCACCCGCGCCGAGCGCGCCCCGGACGGGTCCTACCGCATCAAAGGTACAAAGATCTTCATCACCTATGGCGACCACGACATGACCGATAACATCGTGCATTTCGTGCTGGCACGTTTGCCCGATGCGCCCGCGGGCACCAAGGGTATCTCGCTCTTTCTTATTCCAAAATTCCTCGTCAATGCCGACGGCTCGCTCGGCGCGCAGAACGACATCTATCCGAGCGGCGTCGAGCACAAGCTCGGCATGCATGCTTCGCCAACCTGCACCATGACGATGGGCGACAAGGGCGGCGCGATCGGTTATTTGATCGGCGAAGAAAACCGCGGCATGCTCTGCATGTTCACGATGATGAACCAGGCCCGCCTCGGCGTCGGCCTCGAGGGCGTCGGCATCGCTGACCGCGCCTATCAGCAGGCGCTGGCCTATGCGCAGGAGCGCCGCCAGGGCCGCGCCGTCGGCTCCAAGGGCGACGGGATGGACGCGATTATCGTGCATCCCGACGTCAAGCGCATGTTGCTGCAGATGCGCGCGATGACCGCCGCTGCCCGCACCATCTGCTACGCCACCGCGGTGGCGCTCGATGTCTCAGTGCGCGCCAAGGACGCCAAGGTGCGCAGCGACGCCGCCGCCCGCGGCGCGCTGCTGACGCCGATTGCAAAAGCCTTCTCCACCGATATCGGCAATGAGGTGGCCTATCTCGGCGTGCAGGTTCACGGCGGCATGGGCTTCATCGAGGAAACCGGCGCCGCCCAGCATTATCGCGACGCCCGCATCACCTCGATCTATGAGGGCACCAACGGCATCCAGTCGATCGACCTCGTCACGCGAAAACTCGCGGCCAATGGCGGAGCGTCGGTCTGGGCCCTGATCGACGAGCTCTCCGGCATCGTCAAGCAGGTCGAAGCTTCCAACGATCCGGCCTTCGGCACCACGGGGGCAAAACTGCGCGATGCGCTCGGCTCGCTCGAGCGCTCCAGCAAATGGTTGCTGGAGAAGGTCGCTTCCGCGCCGAACGACGCGCTCGCCGGTGCGACGCCCTACTTGCGGCTGTTCAGCTCGACGCTCGGCGGCTGCATGCTGGCCGGTGAGGCGCTCGCCGCCAAGAGCAATGGCGAGGCCGGCGATCCGCAGCGCTACGTCACGCTGGCGAGGTTCTTTGCCGAAAACATTTCGGTGCAGGCCACCTCGCTGGAAAAGACCGTCATCGACAGCGCCGACGCCGTCAACGGCGCGGATGCGGTGTTGCTGGCATAGGGATAACCCAACACCAAACCCGACTAGAGCAGCACGTTTTTCAATCCAGGCGCATCCAGCGCCGCAAAGCTGCCAACGCAGGAGCCACTGTCCCGATGTTTGATTTCGATCGCGTTATTAATCGCCGCGGCACGCACGCGTCGAAATGGGACATGATGGCCAAGAATTCGGGGATCACGGCAGCGGACGGAATTCCGATGTGGGTCGCCGACATGGATTTTGCGGCGCCTCCCGGCGTCACGGAAGCACTGTCCACGCTCGTTACCCGCGGCGTCCACGGTTACTATGCCGACACCGGCAGCTGGGCGGCAGCGCTCGCCGAATGGATGGCGCGCCGGCATGATCTCGCGATCGACCCGGCCTGGGTCAGCCCGACGCCCGGTGTCGTCTCGGGCCTCGGTCTGATCCTGCAGGCCGTCACCGAAGTGGGCGATGAGGTCGTGGTGTTTCCACCGGCCTATCATGCCTTCCGCAAGATCATTCTCGCCAATGAGCGACGCATCCTCGATGCGCAGCTGGTCCAGCGTCAGGGCCGCTACGAGATGGACCTCGATGCGCTGGGAAAACAACTCACGCCGCGAACCAAAATCGTCTTCTTCTGCAGCCCGCACAATCCGGGCGGCACCGTGTGGTCGGTCGAGGAGATCCGTGAGCTCGCCGCCTTCTGTGCCGAACGTAATCTGATTCTGGTTTCCGACGAGATCCATTGCGACCTGCTGCTGGGCGGCGTCAAACACACGCCGACGCTGTCAGCCGCACCCGAGATCGCCGATCGCCTGATCACCTGCCTCGCCGCGACCAAGACCTTCAATCTCGCCGGCGCCCATGTCGGCGCCTGCGTCACGTCGAACCCGGTGTTGAAGGCGCGGATCGACGCGCGGATTGCGGCCAGCGGGCTCGCCTCCTACAACGCCTTCGGCATGATTGCGACCGAGGCGGCCTGGCGAACCGGCGACGCCTGGCTCGATGCGCTGCTGCCCTATCTCGCCCACAATCGCGATACGCTCGCCACACGAATAGAAAAAGCCGCGCCCGGCGCACGCTCGATGCGGCTCGATGCAACCTATCTCGCCTGGGTCGATTTCTCCGGAACCGGATTGGCGGCTGCGGACGTTGCCGCACGGGTGAAGGACCGGGCACGCATTTTTGCCAGCCCCGGTGAGCAGTTTGGGCCCGGCGGTGAAACCTGGCTGCGCTTCAACTTTGCCACGCCACGTCCGATTCTCACCGAGGCGCTGGATCGGCTGGACGACGCCTTTCGAGACCTCCGCGCTTAAGCTGCGGATGCGGTCCTACCGCAGCGGCATCGGCGGCCTCGGCACCGACGCCAGTTCCGGATCGCTCAGCGTTTCAGCGGTGGTTGGCGATTGCGCCTCAAGCTGTCGCGGCACGTAGGGTGCCGACGTCGCTGACAACGGCGCGGCGGCGGCCGACGGCATGGCTTGCTGCCGGACCGGCCGCGGCTGCACGGGCGGCGGAGCCGGCGTCCGCGCCGGCGCTATCGCGGCGACTGGCCGCGGCGGCGGCGCCGGTTTTTTAGCTTGCGCGTTTTGCGCGGCAGATTTCTCCGAAACCATCGCCACGAGCTGCTGCTGGCTGGCCTTGAGCTGCTCGACGCTGGCCTTGAGCTGTTCGATCTCGCGGCTTGCGCTGGCCAGATCGCGCGCCATCGTCTCGAGCGATTGCGGCTGATCAGGCGCGGCGGTGGCCGGCGGGGCGGCAGCGGCCGGCGCTGCAGTCGCAGCCTCCACTGCAGCCGGCGCAGCAGCCGGCGCCTGGGGCGCCGGTGAAGTATTCGACGCGTCGACATCAGCGGCAGCCAGAACCGGCTGCGCGGTGAGGCCGGTCTTTTCCGGCGCCTGCGATGATTTCTGCGCGAACAGCGGCGCCCATTCCGCGATTATCCGTTGAGCCGCCTCGGCATGGTAATGCCAGGCCATGGCGGCACCGCCGATACAGCCCGCCAGCAGCAACGCCGTGACGGCACGCATCGCGCGCCTCGCCATCGACGACCTCGGCCGGCGGCGGCTATTGATCAGGGCATCTTCGACGGCGGCTGCGCGGAACGTGATTTCATCGACTTCGATTGCGCGAAACGTGGCGTCGACCGGCGGCACCGCTGCTCCGGCCCGGAAGACCGGCTCGATGTGAGGCTGCGGACCCGAAGGTGCGCGCACGGGGTCCGGCGCCGGGCCGAAAAATTCTTCTTCCGCGGGCGCTACCTTGACGGGATCGGGTGCGACCCTGACGGCATCGGGTGCGACCACGAGGATATCGTGCGGATCATCGGTTGGCTTCGGTTTCTGCATCGATTGCATCGGCGCTCCGTACTCCATCCAATGTCGCCTGCGCCCCAAGAGCTTGCCTTAAGACTTTGCTTAAGACCCTGCCCAAGATTTCCCCAGGAGCGACCGGCGGATTTGCGTGAGATCGACGACTTCTAGCCCCAGAATTCCCCCACACGTTCGTTCCCCTTACCTCATTTCGGTTTGACGAAAGCAAGGCAGCACGGTGGAGAGGTTGCGGCCGGGGAACTCGGCCCGCGGCGCCACGCCCGTTTCAATCTGCGGGAACTGCTCCCGCTCAGCGGCCTACCAGCTGCTGCAGATGTTCCGGGTACCGCGCGCCCTGCACCGCGACGGCAGAGATCGCACGCTCGATCTCGCCGAGATCGCCTGATGTGAGCGTCACCGCCGCCGCGCCGGTGTTCTCGTCCAGCCGATGCAGCTTGGTGGTGCCGGGGATCGGAACGACCCACGGCTTCTGCGCCAGCAGCCAGGCGAGCGCGATCTGCGCCGACGTCGCCTTTTTGCCTGCGGCGATTTTGCCAAGCAGGTCGACCAAGGCCTGGTTTGCTTTCCGCGCTTCCGGCGAGAACCGCGGCACCACGTTACGGAAGTCTGATTTGTCGAACGTCGTCGTCTCGCTGATCGCGCCGGTGAGGAACCCCTTGCCGAGCGGGCTGAAGGGAACGAAGCCGATGCCGAGTTCTTCGAGCGTCGGCACGATCACCTCTTCGGGTTCGCGCCACCACAGCGAATATTCGCTCTGAAGTGCGGCGACCGGCTGCACGGCATGGGCACGCCGGATCGTCGGCGCGGCGGCCTCGGAGAGTCCAAAGTGCCTGACCTTGCCTTCGCGAATGAGATCCTTGACCGCACCCGCCACATCCTCGATCGGCACGTTGGGATCGACGCGGTGCTGATAGAACAGATCGATGACGTTGGTCCTGAGCCGCTTCAGCGAAGCCTCCGCCACTTGCTTGATGTGCTCCGGCCGGCTGCTCAGACCGCTCTGCGCGCCTGTCTTCGGATCGATGTCGAAACCGAATTTGGTGGCGATCACGACCTGGTCGCGGACCGGCGCCAGCGCCTCGCCGACCAGTTCCTCCGACGTGAACGGTCCATACACTTCGGCGGTGTCGAAAAACGTCACACCGCGCTCGACGGCGGCGCGGATCAGCGCGATTCCCGCCTGCTTTTCGACCGCCGGGCCATAGCCGAAGCTGAGTCCCATGCAGCCGAGCCCGATCGCCGAGACTTCGAGGCCGCTCTTGCCAAGTTTACGCTTCTGCACTCTCTTCTTCTCCAATTGTTCGACAAATCATCGCGCGTACTGTTCGTCGCTGACCTTTTCCATCCAGTCGACGGTCTTGCCGTCGAGCGCTTCCTGAATTGCCAGATGCGTCATCGCCGTCGTGGGTCCCGCGCCGTGCCAGTGCTTCTCGCCGGGCGGAAACCAGACCACGTCGCCGGGCCGGATCTCCTCGATCCGCCCGCCCCAATGCTGCACCAGGCCAAAGCCTGACGTGACGATCAGGGTTTGTCCGAGCGGATGGGTGTGCCACGCGGTGCGCGCGCCGGGCTCGAAGGTGACGCTGGCGCCAACCACCCGCGCCGGCTCGGTCGCCTTGAACAGCGGATCGACGCGGACGGTACCGGTGAAATAATCTGAAGGTCCCTTGCCGGACGGCTGCGAGCCGCTTCGTTTGATGTCCATGGTACTGATCCTTCGTGGTGGTGTTACCGGCGCGTTTGCGCCAGCAGCTCCCGCTGCCAGCGCGGCAAGGCCGCCACCGGCTGCAATCATGCGTCTGCGCGTGATCATCGCGGTCGGTGCGCGGGCTCGGCGCTCATGCCACTTCCGGCAGCCGGGCAAGCAGCTTGTCGAGCGTGATCGGATAATCGCGCACCCGCACACCGGTCGCGTTGTAGATCGCATTGGCGATGGCGGCACCGACGCCGCAGATGCCAAGTTCGCCGACGCCCTTCGCCTTCATCGGCGACGACATCGGATCGGTCTCGTCGAGGAAGATCACGTCCTGATGCGGAATGTCGGCATGCACGGGCACTTCGTAGCCGGCGAGGTCATGATTGACGAAGAAACCGGCGCGCTTGTCGACCGCCAGTTCTTCCATCAGCGCGGCGCCGGCGCCCATCGTCATCGCGCCGATCACCTGGCTGCGCGCCGATTTGGGGTTGAGGATCCGGCCCGCGGCACACACCGCCAGCATTCGGCGCACCCGAATTTCGGCGGTCGCGGCATCGACGCCAACCTCGACGAAATGCGCGCCGAAGGTCGATTGCTGGTACTTCTTGCCGAGATCGCCGAACTCCATCACATCCTCGGCAACGATGCCGCTCTCGCCCGCCGCCTGCGCCAGCGGCACGCTGCGATTGCCCGAACGGACCTGCCCGTCGGCGAAATCAGCCTCGGTGGAATTGAAGCCCAGCTTCTGCGCCACGGCCTCGCGCAGCTTGACGCACGCCGCATAGACGCCGGACGTCGAGCTGTTGGCGCCCCATTGCCCGCCCGATCCGGCCGAAACCGGAAAGGCCGAATCGCCGAGGCGCACGATGATCTTGTCGAGCGGCAGGCCCATCATCTCGGCAGCGGTCTGCGCGATGATGGTGTAGGTGCCGGTGCCGATATCGGTCATGTCGGTCTCGACAACAACGACGCCGCGGTTGTCGAGCCGCACGCGCGCCGCCGATTTCATCACCGGATTGTTGCGGAAGGCAGCGGCCATGCCGATGCCGACCAACCATCGCCCGTCGCGCACCTGCCCAGGCCGGGGATTGCGCTTGCTCCAGTCGAAGCGGTTGGCGCCAAGCCCCATGCACGCGATCAGCGGCCGGTGCGAATACGCCCGCTCCGGCTTTTCGGGATCGACCTGGGTGTCATTGAGGATGCGGAACTCGATCGGATCGAGGCCGAGCTTTTCCGCCATCTCGTCGATCGCGATCTCCAGCGCCATCATGCCGGGCGCCTCGCCGGGCGCGCGCATCGCATTGCCTTCCGGCAGGTCGAGCACCGCAAGCCGCGTCGCCGTCATCCGGTTGGCGCCGGCATATAGCAGCCGTGTCGCCTGCACCGCAGCCTCCGGCTTGCCGCCGGGCAGGTTGCCGGACCAGCCCTCATGGCCGATGGCCGTGATCTTGCCATCCCTGGTCGCGCCGATACGGATGCGCTGGATCGTGGCCGGCCGATGCACGGTGTTGTTGAACATCATCGGACGCGTCAGCGCTACCTTGACCGGCCGCCCGGCCGCGCGGGCGCCCAATGCCGCGAGCAACGCATCGGCCCGCACGAACAGTTTGCCGCCGAACCCGCCGCCGATGAACGGCGATATCAGGCGGACCTTGTCCTTGGGCATGCCGAGCGTCTTGGCCAATTCGCCAACGCTCCAGTCGATCATCTGGTTTGAGGTCCACACGATCAGCTTGTCGCCGTCCCAGGCGGCCATCGAGGCGTGCGGCTCCATCATCGCATGGGCGTGATCGGGCGTGGTGTAGGTCGCGTCGAGCTGAACCGGTGCCGCGGCGAATGCGCCGGCGAAATCGCCGACCGCGGTATCGGCCGGACCGCCGGTGATGCGCGCGGGCTTGCCGGAATCCTTGACCGCTGCGAGATCGAACGCCCCCTCTGCCTTCACGTAATCGACGCGGACCAGTTGCGCGGCGGCGCGGGCCTGCTCGAAGGTCTCCGCCACCACGAGCGCGATCGCCTGGTGATAATGCTCGATCTCGGGACCGCCGAGCAGCGTGGCGAAGTTCAGGTTGCCCTTGGCGAGCTTGCCGGCATTGTCAGCCGTGACGATGGCGAGCACGCCGGATGCTGTTTTGGCGGCCGTCAGATCCATCGAGGCGATCCGGCCCTTGGCAATCGCTGAACCGACCACATAGCCGCAGGCCGGGTTCGCGATGTTGTCGTGCCGCTCATAGGCATAGGGCGCAGTGCCCGTGGTCTTGAACGGACCATCGATGCGGTCCGCGGGCTTGCCGATGATCTTCAACTGGTCGATCGGGTTGGTGGTCGCCGGGGTTTCGAATTTCATTGGTCTATCCCCTCGCCTCTGACAGCACCGCGCCGAGCGTCCGCTCGGCCAGCAGCAGCTTGAAGGCGTTCTCATGGGTAGGTTTGGCGTCGGCGAGTAGTTTTGCCGTCACGGCTTTCGCGCCGCGCGGCAGTTCGGCCTCGGCCGCTTCGACGCGCCAGGGCTTGTGGGCGACGCCGCCGAGCGCGACGCGCCCGGAGCCGTCGCGCTGCACGATGGCGGCGACCGACACCAGAGCGAACGCATAGGAAGCGCGGTCGCGCACCTTGCGATAGATTTGTTTGCCGCCAACGGGTTTCGGCAACGTCACCGCCGTGATCAGTTCGCCCGGCGTCAGGGTGGTCTCGATGTCAGGCGTATCGCCAGGCAACCGGTGGAAGTCAGCGATCGGAATGCTGCGCGCGGCGCCGTCAGGTCGAATTGTTTCCACGGTGGCGTCGAGCGCGCGCATGGCGACCGCCATGTCGCTCGGATGGGTCGCGATGCACGCTTCGCTGGCACCGATCACGGCGTGCTGACGGCTGAAGCCGCCGATCGCCGAACAGCCGCTGCCGGGCTGGCGTTTGTTGCAGGGCTGGTTGGTGTCGTAGAAATAGGGGCAGCGGGTCCGCTGCAGCAGATTGCCCGCGGTCGTCGCCTTGTTGCGCAACTGGCCCGAAGCGCCGGCGAGCAGCGCGCGCGACAGCACGCCGTAATCGCGCCGCACCCGTTCGTCCGCAGCAAGATCGGTGTTGCGCACCAGCGCACCCAACCGCAGTCCGCCATCGGCGGTCGGCTCGATCTTGTCGAGCCCGAGACGGTTGACGTCGATCAGATGCGCCGGCGTCTCGATTTCGAGCTTCATCAGGTCGAGCAGGTTGGTACCACCAGCGATGAATTTGGCGCCCTGCTGGCGTGCGGCCGCGGCGGCGGCCTCGGCCGGCGAATTGGCGCGCTCATAGGTAAAGGATCTCATGCCTGCCTCCCGGCGACTTCGCTGATGGCTTCGGCGATGTTGGAATAGGCGCCGCAGCGGCAGATGTTGCCGCTCATGCGCTCGCGCAATTCGGCATTGGTGAGCTGCGGAACTGCGTTCAGATCGGCGCTGACATGGCTCGGTATGCCGGCCTTGATCTCGTCGAGCACGGCGACCGCCGAGCAGATCTGCCCGGGTGTGCAATAGCCGCATTGATAGCCGTCATGCTTGACGAACGCCGCCTGCATCGGGTGCATATTCTCCGGCGTGCCCAATCCCTCGATGGTGGTGACGCTCTCGCCCTCATGCATCACAGCCAGCGTCAGGCATGAATTGATCCTGCGACCGCCGACGATCACCGTGCATGCGCCGCACTGGCCGTGATCGCAGCCCTTCTTGGTGCCGGTGAAACGCAAATTCTCGCGCAACGCATCGAGCAGCGTGGTCCTCGTATCGACCTCGAGCTCGCGCACCTTGCCGTTCACGCTGAGGGCCACTTTCGACATCACCGGGGCTCCGGAAACCGCAGGCTTCAGGGCGATCTCGGCCCTGGCCACAAAGGTCGACGTCGTCACCCCGAGGGCCGGCGCCGTGAGAGAAGCGGCGCCGACGACCAACAGGTCGCGCCGAGAGAATCTGAAATCACCGGGGCTTCGCATGCCATCAATCCTTTTTGCGCTTCGCTCGTTTTGCGCCCGCCTCGTCCACTAACGCCGATCATGATCCGGGGTTGCGCGCAGCCGACATCGCGCAGGTCACGACCGCGTGCCTTCAGGCATTTAACGGGTGCAACGCCGCCGGATTAGGCCTAATAATCGGCATAGACTTATGAGTTTGGCTCACCAATGCTCGGGAAAAACACGCACGATCTCATGGCGTTCCTCGCCGTCGCGCGCGAACGCAGTTTTACGCGGGCGGCAGCACAGCTCGGGGTTTCGCAATCGGCGCTCAGTCACACCATTCGAGGACTGGAAGAACGGCTCGGCTTGCGGTTGTTGACCCGCACCACGCGCAGCGTGGCGCCGACCGAAGCCGGCGAGCGGCTGATTCGAACCGTCGGACCAAAATTTGAACAGATCGACTCGGAACTATCGGCGCTGACCGAATTGCGGGAAAAGCCCGCCGGCACCATCCGGATCACGGCCGGCGAACATGCCGCGCAGGCCGTTCTTTGGCCTGCGCTGACGACGCTGCTGCCGAATTATCCCGACATCAAGGTCGAACTGATGATCGACTACGGCCTCACCGATATCGTCGCGGAGCGATACGATGCCGGCGTCCGTCTCGGCGAGCAGGTGGCCAAGGACATGATCGCGGTGCGGATCGGGCCGGACTTCTGCATGGCGGTGGTCGGCGCACCCGCCTATTTCGAAACAAAGCCCGTGCCGAAGAAGCCGCAGGATCTCACCGCGCACGACTGCATCAACATCCGCCTGCCGACCTATGGCGGGATCTACGCCTGGGAATTCGAGAAACGCGGCCGTGAACTGAAGGTGCGGGTCGATGGTCCCTTGGTGTTCAACAACATCGCGCTGCGCATGAACGCGGTCATGGCGGGGCACGGCCTCGCCTATCTGCCGGAAGACCAGGTCAAGCCGTATCTCGCCGACGGCCGTCTGATCCGCGTGCTCGACGACTGGTGCGCGCCGTTTTCTGGGTATCACCTCTATTACCCGAGCCGCCGGCAACCCACGCCGGCGTTTGCAGTGCTGGTGGAAGCGCTGAGGTATCGGGGGTGATGGGCAGCCCCCGATCGAGCGGCAGGGTTTTGGGCGGCCGGGCCGGAACCCATCCGTCATCCAGATGTCATCGAATGCGCCAACAGCTTGTTGGACACACATTCGAGGGCACCGATGGACTATTTCCGACGCTTCACCTTTCTGTTCGCCGCACCGGTCTTTGATACCGACGATCTAGAAGGCCTCCGTTTCAACCAGATCATCACCGAGATCGAGCGGTCCGGCTTTGAAGTGGTCCGGGCGCGCAAGCTCGAGGATGCGGAAATCCAGGTGCAGACCGACGCCGCGATCGGCTGCATGGTGGTCGACTGGGGCAAAAAGGGCCTCGAGGGCAAGACCATGGCCCTGATCAACCTGATGCGGCGGCGCGGCCTCGATTTTCCGATCATCCTGCTGATCCGCCGCAAGCGGTTCGAGGACCTGCCGGTCGAGGTGCTGGATTTCATCGACGGCTATGTCTTCCTGTCCGAGGAAACGCCGCCCTTCATCGCCAAAAACCTCATCAGCCGCCTGAAGCAATATGCCGAAACCCTGAAGACGCCGTTCTTCGGCGCGCTGGTCGACTATGCCGAAGAGGGCAACCAGCTATGGACCTGCCCGGGCCACAATGGCGGCGTGTTTTACAGCCGCAGCCCGATCGGCCGGGTGTTCGTCGAACATCTCGGCGAAGCCGTGTTCCGCGACGACCTCGACAATTCGGTGCTCGACCTCGGCGATCTCCTGACCCATGAGGGCCCGGCGCTGAAGGCGCAAAAGGAAGCCGCGCAAATCTTCGGCGCGGAAAAGACCTATTTCGTGCTCAACGGCACCTCGACCTCCAACAAGGTGGTGCTGGGCGCGCTCGTCACCGACGGCGATCTCGTGCTGTTCGACCGCAACAACCACAAGGCGGCGCATCATGGCGCGCTGATGATGGCCGGCGGCATTCCGGTTTATATCCCCACGGTCCGCAACGCCTGGGGCTTGATCGGTCCGATGCGCTGGGACGCGATCGACGAGACGAGTTTGCGCGAACGCATCCGCAGCCATCCGCTGGTCAAGGATCCGGAAGCCTGGCGCAAGCCGCGCCCGTTCCGCGTCGCCGTCGTCGAGCAGTGCACCTATGACGGCACGATCCACAGCGCCGAGATGATCCTGAAAGCGATCGGCCATCTCTGCGATTACATCCTGTTCGACGAGGCCTGGGCCGGCTTCATGAAGTTTCATCCGCTCTATGCCGGACGTTTCGCGATGGGGCTGTCAGGTCTCGGCGCCGACGCGCCCGGCATCATCGCGACCCAGTCGACCCACAAGCAGCTGGCGAGCTTCTCGCAGGCCTCGCAGATCCACATCAAGGACCGCCACATCACCGGCCAGAAGCGCCGCATCGAACACCGGCGCTTCAACGAGAGCTTTATGCAGCACGCATCGACCTCGCCGTTCTATCCGATATTTGCCTCGCTCGATGTCGGCGCGCAGATGATGAAAGGCCGCTCCGGCGAGGTGCTGTGGGACGACACGATCCGGCTCGGCATCGAACTGCGCAAGAAGATGCGCGCGGTCCGCCGCGAATTCGAGGAGAAGGAAGCGCGGCCCGAACGCCGCTGGTTCTTCGAGCCGTTCGTGCCCGACCGCGTCGCGATTCCAGACGTCTCCCGCGCGGGCGCCGTGCACAATGTGGCCTGGGAGACCATCTCCACCGACATGCTGGTCACCGACCCCGTTTATTGGCAGCTTTCACCGGACGCTCGCTGGCACGGTTTTCCTGATCTGACCGCGGGCTTCGCCATGACCGACCCGAACAAGCTGACGGTGCTGACCCCCGGCTTCGACCATGCCACCGGCCGCTATGCCGAGCACGGCATCCCCGCCCCCATCGTCGCGCAATATCTGCGCGAGAACCGCATCGTGGCGGAAAAGAACGACCTCAACTCGCTGCTGTTCCTGCTTACCCCCGGCGTCGAGGCCAGCAAGGCCGGCACGCTGATCTCGGGCCTCGTCGCCTTCAAGAAACTGCACGACGACAACGCGCTGCTGGAAGAGGTGATCCCCGAATTCCATCAGCGCCGGCCGAAGCGTTATGCCGGCGTGCGCTTACGCGATCTCTGCGGCGAGATGCACGGCTTCTTCCGCAACGCCGGCGTCAGCGCGCTGCAGGCCAAGCAATTCCAGGCCGAGCATCTGCCTGACATCGCGATGTCGCCGCGCGACGCCGCGCGCTATCTGGTTCGCAACGACGTCGACTATCTGCCGATCGACGCCATCCCCGGCCGCATTGCCACGACGCCGTTCGTAGTCTATCCCCCCGGCATCGCCACCATCGTGCCGGGCGAACGATTGACCGAGCGGGCGCAACCGATGATCGACTACCTCAAAATGTTCGAAACCTGCTTCAATGCATTCCCCGGCTTCGACGTCGAGATTCAGGGCGTCTACAAGGAGGTCGATCCGTCCGGCCGCATCCGGCTGCATACTTATGTGGTCTGCGAATGAACCGGCCCGTCGAAACAACAGACCCGGCCATGACCAACCAGCAGCCGGTGCTGGTCCGGCCCTCGCGCGACGGCGATGTCGAGGCGATGCTGGCGATCTACCGGCATCATATCCGCCGCGGCATCGAGGAAGGCGTCGACGACAGCGGCACGCCGGAGCCGGAGGACCTGCGCGACCGGCGCAAGAATTTGCGCAGCCAGCGTCTGCCGCATCTGGTGGCGACCTGCGGCGGCGAGGTGGTGGGCTACGCTTACGTCGTGCTGTTTCGCAAGCGGCCGGCCTATCGCTACGCGGTCAAGCATTCGATCTATGTGCATCGCGAGCATCAGGGACGCGGCGTCGGACGGCTGTTGCTGCAGGAGCTGATCGACGTCTGCGCCGCGGCCGGGTTCCGGCAGATGATCGGCTATATCGATTCCGACAACACGGCCTCGCTCGCGCTGCACGAAAGGTTCGGTTTTGCCCGCGCCGGCCTGCTGCCGGGCGTCGCCTATCGCTACGGCCGCTGGGCCGACACCGTCATGGTGCAACGTTCGCTTGCCGCCGGTTCAACCGCGCCGCCGCTGATTTCCAGCCCGGGCCGGTGAGAATTCCACGTCGTCCCGGCGAACGCAGATGCGCAATTGCGCATCGGGGGACCCATACCGCGTGATCTCTCGATAGAGGCTTGGTGGCAGAGACCTTTCGTAAAACTACTCCCTGGGGTTATGGGTCCCGGCGTTCGCCGGGACGACGACGGTTCGGTTTGCTTGGCACTGTATGCCCCCGCTTCGCCGCAACCCGGTGCGCCGCCGCCAAATGCGGCGAGCGCCCAAATGATCAGCTCATCGGGTTCATCGAACAGCCGCTCCGGCACGCGCCAGAAGGAGAGGTCGATCACGGCGCCCTTCTTCGCATAGTTGAGCGGCGGAAACGTCTCGGCTTCCTTGAAGATCTCACGGTTCTGGTCATCGACCCGGAAATACAGCGTATTCTCCGTCACCATGGCGAACATCACGCCGTCGCAGAACACGCCGGTCTTGCCGAACATCCGCCGCATGGTGACGCGGCCGAGCGGCGCCAGCTGCTCGCGCAGGAATTCGGCATAGGTGGCGCTGGCGACCATGCTCGCCGATCACCGCGGTTCGCCGGAGAACGCCAGCCGCAATGTCGACAGCCGTTCGAGCGCCGCCTGCGGCAATGGACCTTTTTCGACCGCGGCGAAAGCGCCCTCGAACTCCTGCGGCGTCGCCATGCCGACCAGGATCGTGCCCATCGCCGGATGCGACAGCGCAAACCGCGTCGCAGCTTCGGTCAGGCTGGAAGCAAAACCCTCCTCCACCAGCGGCATCAGGCGGCGGGCGCGCTCGATATCGGCATCGTAGCTCATGGCAGAGCCGATCGGCTCGGGCGCCGGGCTTGCAATCGGGTGCCGCGCGGCCGAGCCCGACAAGGCGCCGCCCGCCAGCACGCGGATGCCGACGACGCCGACGCCGGCGGCCCGTGTGTGATCGAACAGCCGCGCATAATCCTGCGCCGGATAATTTTTCGGCAGTTCTTCGGCGGCGGATGGATTGAGCATGTTGTAGACGATTTGTGCACTGTCGAAGACGCCGGCATCGATCACCTGATGCAGCGCCGCGGTGTCGCCGACCGCCGAAATCCCGAGGAAACGAATCTTGCCCTGCTGACGCAGCCGCTCGAACGCCGGTACCACCTCGTCCAGCACCTGCCGCGCGCTCAGCGCCGATCCGCCGCCGGAAACGGTAATCGGATTGTGCAGGTGAAAGATGTCGACGTGATCAAGACCAATCCGCGCCAGGCTGCCTTCGAGCGACGCCGTGACGGCATCGGCAATGCGGCCAAACGCATCGGGCGGTATTCGAACCTTGGTGCCGACGATCGCGTTGGCCGGCTTCAGCTTTTGCAAGACACGGCCAAGGTTCTTTTCCGATTCACCGTCGCCGTACAGCACCGCGGTGTCGAAATAATTCACGCCGACATCGATGGCCCGCGCGACGGCGCGCTCCTGATCGGCCGGATCGCCGCGCACCATCACGCCGCCGACGGCGCCGCAACCAAAGCCCAGCACCGAAAGCTGCATTCCCGTGCGCCCAAAAACCCGCAATTGCATCGCTGTTCCTCCGGCTGCTCGCACAATACTCGAAATTTGCGCCCCGGGGTAATTTGCGGTCGACACAATTGTAAGTTTGCGTTTCGGAGTTGCGGGATCGGCAAAACTGACGCACAGTTTGGGCCTGTGCCGGAAATCAACCGGCGAGTATCAAACGAGGAGCACGCCATGATCAAGGTAAGCGTTATGTATCCAAACACGCCGGGGGCGCGCTTCGACCACGATTATTACCGCGACAAACACATGCCGCTCGTGAAGGCGCGCATGGGCGATGCCTGCAAGTCCTACACGGTGGACAAGGGCCTTGCGGGTGGCGCGCCCGGTGCGCCCGCGACCTATGTCGGGATGTGTCACATCTTCGCCGACTCGGTCGAGGCCTTCCAGGCCGGCTTTGGGCCTCACGCCAAGGAGATCATGGGCGACATCAAGAACTATACCGACATCGCCCCGGTCATGCAGATCAGCGAAGTCGTCGTCGGCTGACGGCGGCTGCGTAGCTGCGTAGGGTGGGTCAGGTGACTTGTCCGCCGTCGCTCGCAAGAGAAGGCGGAAGCCTAACCCACCGCCGACGCGAATACGAACAGCGGTGGGTTACGCGGAGTTTATCACCGGGCCGCGCTTTGCACGCACCCGGTGACAACCCACCCTGAGCATTAACCTGATTTTCGCCTGGTCAAGCCTTGAAGCGTGTCATGGGAAAGCCAATTCGGACTACCCCCAAAGAAGCGGGTTCGTTCCACCATGTTAATTGCGGAAACTCCGATATCTCGGCATCATTTTCAAACGCTGCCGGGCATCGCCCCCCTGTAAAACACCTGGCCGCGAACCCCAAGAAGCCGCGTCGGGCCTCAGCTCTTTCCCCAAGGAGCTGAGGTCCATTTATGTTGTGGTGCCCTGGAAAACGTTCATGCCGAAAATCACGATCATTGAAACCGGCGTCATTTCGCCTGCGAATCGCGCGCGGCATGGTTCCTTTCCGCAGATGTTCGAACGGCTGATCGGTTCGGCCGATGCCTCGGCGAGCTTTGCAACGGTCCGGCTTGCAGACGGCGAAGCGCTGCCCGATCCCGCCAGCCTCGAAGCCATTCTGCTCACGGGATCGCCAGCCGGCGTCTACGACGGTCTCGACTGGATCGCACCGCTCGAGCGCTTTGTACGCGCGGCGTATGAGGCGAGAATTCCAATGGCCGGAATCTGCTTCGGCCACCAATTGATCGCCCAGGCGCTCGGCGGAACCGTGCGCAAATCGGAAAAGGGCTGGGGCATCGGGCGCCACGTCTATGATGTCGTGCCCGGTAACGGCGTGATCGACGGCGATAGAATCGCGATTCCCGCCTCGCATCAGGACCAGGTCATCGCGCCACCCACGGGGGCAACAACCATATTCCATTCGCCGTTTACGCCGCACGCGGGCCTTCTCTATGCGAACGGCGTAACGCTATCCGTGCAGCCGCATCCCGAATTCACGGTGGCCTTTGCCGATGTTTGTTGCGAGAAAGCCGGCCAGAACAGCGCTCCCGCGGCATTGGTTGCGGCGGCCAGGGCTTCGCTCGAGCAGCCCCTCGACAGCGCCAACCTCGGCCGCGCCATCGCGCGTTCTCTGGCGAGGCCGCGCGGGGCGTGACGCATTCCCACGCGGCTGTAGCCCGGATGAGCGCAGCGACATCCGGAGCCACAATTGCCACCCGGACATCGCGGAGCTCATCCGGGCTGCTCGCTACGCTTGCTGAGGAGTGATCGTCTGAGCCGCGGCGCTACGTATCCCCGCCAGGACCGCCCACCGAATTGTCGGGATTACCGTCTGCATTCGGCTTCACCTTCGTCCCCTGACGAACGGCGAAGGCGATAAATCCCAGCAGCGCGCACAACGCCAGCAGGGGTCCCAACCAGTTCGGCATTATCGTCCTCCGCCTCGTTTTGCACCAAGCATCTTGCTCAGCTCATGCGGGCTACACTGTGCATAATTCATTCCCGTAGAGCGCAGCGAAACCCACCAGACCCAAGGCCTATGGGCTTCGCTTGGTGAGAATTCCCGCACCGTTGGACGCGCTATTGGGTATATGGGTTCAACCTGGGAAGCCCTGTTTCCAATTGACCCACAGCGTCCCGCAGCGACACAAAATCCGCGATCGGAGTGTCCGCAATGTCCGTTGAGAACCAAAGCGCCAGCCTGTCGATGGCGGCAGGCTTTCTGGCTGGCAATCCCGCCGCTTCTTCCGTTGCTCCAAGCGCCAACCCTTTTTTGTGGCTCTATCGCGTTTGCCGATTCATAGGCGAAGCTCTCTTTCCGGTTAATTAGAGGCTTGATTCAAATCGTCTCGATTATCGGGTTCCTGTCGGTAGATTTTCGACTACCCATTTTGCCCGTCGGGCAAATCACTTCTGATTTTCGGAATCGATGTCAAGCCCTGAAATAAAAAATATTTCGCTTTTCCAGAAGGCAAATCAGGGGCATATCTTTGGCCATCCCGTCCCACTCAGAGGGCGTCGGCCGTCGTCACGGACGTTGGACGGGTTGCGGTGGACGCTGAAGTGCTGGCGACGAACGGCACTGATGCGTACGGTGAAGTCGTGTGGTCCTGACACCCCGTTGCTGGCGTCAAGTTCGTGAGTGGCAAAAAACTTCTCACGGGCGATGGTGGCAAGAAAGCCCGTTCACCAGGGAGAGCTCGATATAAGCCGTAAAGCCATTGCGCAGGGAAGGCCGGATGCTCTCCGCTGGACCTGTATGCTCGTGTGCACTTTGTTTTGTGCAAACCGCACGCGAGACCGCGGGTGCAGCGCGCACCCGGTCTTCCCT
>NZ_JAFCLR010000035.1:0-87059 GCF_018131065.1 Bradyrhizobium sp. AUGA SZCCT0431
ATCGTGTGCACCAGGCGAAAGATGTTATCCAGAATCTTCGCGTTGTTCGGGTCCTGCTCGAACCGCACCAACTGATTGTCGACCGTATCCAGGCTCTCGCTGGTCTCGGTCAAAAATTCCCGCAACAAATCATCCATGAAACCGGCCTTCGCACGCACCGGCACGCGACATCGACGTGCCCCGACGGAACTTGGCCAGCTTCTATGCAAAGCGTTTAATATTGGTTGAGCAAATGGAAAAGAACGGGCTCAACAAAGAGATAAGACGGCTGCAATGAATCCAGCCGTCCAATATCAACCTTTGGTTAACCATAATCGCCGCGTGGCGGCGCTCAGGCGGCGGTAACGAGCACCTTGTCGCCGTCGAGCACGAGCGTCACGGCGAGCCCGCAGGCCTGCGCCAAAAGCCGCGTGTAATAAGGCTGCACCGCATGCGCATCGATGGCCGAACTGGAACTCGCACTCAAGAGGTCGGCGATGTTTTGCGGCACGCGGGCGTTGAGGCCGGCCGAGGTGACGCGAAAGCTCATCGTCTCGCCGTCGCCGATCGGGTCGATGGTCAGCGTACCGCCGCGCGGAATGGTCTGCTGCGCAATGACCAGCATGTTCAAGAGCAGCTTGACGCGGTTCTTGGGCAGCAACAGCCGCGGCAAATTCCAGCTGATGGTGATCTTGCCGTCCTCGATATGGCCGCGCGCCATGGTCTGGGCGTCGCCGAGATCGATCTGCGCGCCGGCCGAGCCGGCCGCGCCAAACGCCAGCCGGCAGAACTGCAGCCGGGCCGAGGCGGTCTTGGCGCTCTTGCGAATCAGATCGAGCGCGAATTCACGATCTTCGGGCTTGGGATTGTCGTCGAGGACCTCCAGCCCATTGACGATGGCGCCAACCGGACTGATGAGATCATGACAGACCCGCGAACACAGCAGTGCCGCAAGTTCGAGGGCGTCGGGAGCGACGCCGGGAGAGGGAGTGCCAGACATCGGATCTTCCTGGAAGGCCGCGCAGTCCCCAATCGCTGCAAGAGACTGCCGGCGGACAATTACGAATCACGCATGCTCGGTGGTTTGATACACTGCGCAGGCGCGTGCTGCCAGCACAGGGCGGCACCGGTCAAGGGAACACGAACAGCAAATGAGCTCCCGCTTATGAATGAGGCAACTCTGCCCGTTATCGATCATGTGGCCGCTAGCGCCCTGATCGAGCCGCTGACCGATCTGGTGATCCGGGCCGGCGCCGCGATCCTTGCCGTCAACCGCGCCGCCATGACGGTCGATGGCAAGACCGACGGATCGCCGGTCACGGAAGCCGATCTCGCCGCCGACCGCATCATCGGCGAAGGCCTTGCGCGGCTGGCGCCAAATATACCGTCATTGTCCGAGGAGCGGACGCATCTGGCGAAACTGCCGTACAAGGACAGCTTCTTCCTGATCGACCCGCTCGACGGCACCAAGGAATTCGTCGCCGGTCGCGCCGAATTCACCGTCAACCTGGCGCTGGTGACCGGCGGGGTGCCGCTGCTCGGCATCGTAGCCGCGCCCGCACTTGGATTGATCTGGCGCGGCATCGTCGGCCGGGGCGCCGAGCGGCTGACCCTTATTGACGGTGGCGCGCCGCGGATCGAGCCGATCCGGACGCGGCCCTGCCCGATCAGGGGAAAAGCCTGGACCGTGGCCGTCAGCCGCTCGCATGGCGATGACCGCACCGAAGCCTTTATTGCCGCAAGGCCCGGAGCCGTGCGCGCTGAACTTGGCTCGGCGGTCAAATTCGGCCGGGTGGCGGAAGGCGCGGTCGATATCTATCCCCGCCTGTCGCCGACCTGCGAATGGGATGTGGCGGCGGGCCATGCGGTGGTCACGGCCGCCGGCGGCAAGATCACGGATTCGACCGGCGCCGCGCTGCATTTTGGTTGTGGCCGCGAAGACTTCATCGTGCCGGAATTCATCGCCTGGGGCGATCCCGAGGCCCCGTCCTGATTTACTGCGCCAGGCCCTGTTCGAGTCGAGGCCAGCGGGCGGCGGCGTCTTTCAGGAAACGCGAAGGATCGGCCTTGAACGCATCGCGGTTTTCCTCGCGGCCGAACAGATAGAGCCGCTGGCCTGCGACCACCCAGAACCGCGGGTTACCGGCATAGGTAACCCCTCGCCCCAGGTCGACCGGATCGTAACCGCCGAACTGCGGGCCATAGACCTCGGGGTGGGCGACAAAGGAAGCGCGATTGCCCTCGTTGCGAAAGCGCCAGACGGCGCCGGCCTCGGCGGCCTCGAAATCCGCCACGCCCTGGACGGCCACGGAATCGGTGAAATAGGCGACGGGATCAAACCCCTCGATCGCAAGGCCGGAATAGCGATTGACCACCACCCGTTCGGTGGTCGCGGCAAGGGCGGTGAAATCAAGGCAGAGAACGCCGAAAAAGCCTGCGCATAGCGCGAAAATGGCCATTCCGGGGCGCCAACCATATCTTTCCTGCCGTTGTGCCGTCATAGTTGATACCGATAACATACGAGTCGAGGGGACACTGGGCGCAACCTAGAGCCGTGCTTGTTGGCGTCAGGTTAAGGCGGCGGCCAGAATTTCGATACCAGGGGTTCTTTGATGATTTTCGTCTCACGCCTTGCCGCGGTAACGCTCGCCGCGCTGATGTGCTGGACTGTGCCCGCACCTGCGCAGCAGTCGGGGCCGATGCAACAGGCGCCGCTGCAGGCACCGGGCCAACAGGTGCCGTACCAGCAGGCTCCTGCGCAGCAAACGCCGTACCAGCAGGCTCCGGTCCAGCAGGCGCCGCCGCAGCGCGCGCCGAGCCCGGCGACCTATGGGCCGGACGAACTGGTCAACGCCGGCCACAAATTCTTCGGCAACGTCTCGCGCGGGCTGGCATCGATCATCGAGCGCGCGGTGAGCCAATGGGGCCTGCCGAACGGCTACGTGCTCGGCGAGGAAGGCTCCGGCGCCTTTGTCGCCGGCCTGCGCTACGGCGAAGGCACGCTCTACACCAAGAACGCCGGCGACCTCAGGGTCTACTGGCAGGGTCCGTCGGTCGGCTTCGACTGGGGCGGCGACGGCGCCCGCACCATGACGCTGGTCTATAATCTGCCCGCCACCAACGCGATCTATCAGCGCTTCGCCGGCATCGACGGCTCGGCCTATATCGTCGGCGGCTTCGGCATGACCGCGCTCACCGCCAACAACATCGTGCTGGTGCCGATTCGCTCCGGCATCGGTCTTCGGCTCGGCGCCAATATCGGCTATCTCAAATTTACCCCGCGCGCGACCTGGAACCCGTTCTGACCTTTTCCTGAGCAACGGTTTCCTGAACAGCAGCACACATTGATCTTCACGATTCAGGTTAACGCGGCATTGGGCTGGCCTTTTGCCGGTCCCCCATGGCATTGTGATTAACGAATTCTTTATGCCCTCGGGGAGTGTCCATCCATGATCGAACCGATCATGTATCTGGCGATCGGTTTTCTGGTCTCGATGCTGTTTGGCCTGATGATCGTGCCGCTGGTGCATAACCGCGCGGTCCGGCTGACGACCCGGCGACTGGAAGCGGCCACCCCGCTGTCGATGGCTGAAATCCAGGCCGACAAGGACCAACTGCGCGCCGAATTTGCGATGTCGGCGCGGCGGCTCGAGATGAGCGTCGACCAGCTCAAGAACAAGACCACCAGCCAGCTTGCCGAACTCGGCAAGAAATCCGACGCGATCAACCGCATGAAGATCGAGCTTGGCGAGAAGAACGCCACGATCTTCGGGCTCGAGGCGCGCGAAAAGGCGGTGAAGGAACAGCTGCGCGCCACCGAGGAGGAATTCGCGGCCAAGACCGAGATGCTGCGCGGCGCCGAAAAGGCGCTGACCGACAAGCAGGGCGAACTCGCCAAGATCAATCATGAACTGTCAGACCGTTCGATGGTGGCGGACAGCCGCCAGGTCGAGCTGGTCGCGGTGCGTACCCAGATCGAGGAGTTGAAGAACCGCGTCGGCGACGCCGAAAAGGAATTCGCGGCGACGCAAGTCCGGCTCGGACAGGAGCGCAGCGAATCCGAGAACGCGACGCGCGAACTCAACGAGGCGCGCAGCCGCGTCGAAAATCTGAGCCAGCGCGTCACCGATCTGGACCGGCAGCTGATCATCCAGGTCAAGGAAGCCGAAATGCTCGGCAACCGCGTCAACGATCTCGAAGCGCGGCTCGCCACCCAGGGCAAGCTCCTGGCCGAACGCGAATTCGAGAACAACCAGCTCAAGCAGGCCAACGACGTCGCCGAGCGCACGACCAAGGAATTGCGTGTCGAGATCGCGGCCCTGAGCCAGGGCGGCAATTCGCCCGCGATCGAAAAGCTGCGCAGCGAGAAGGCCGCGGTCGAGGAACAGCTTCGTGTCGCGCGCGACGAACGCGCCAAGCTGCAGCGCGACATCAACGCGATCCAGCAGCAGGCCGAAAGCTCGTGGGCCACCGAGCGCATGGAGAACGCGCTGCTGCGCGAACGCATCAACGACATCGCCGCCGAGGTGGCCAAATTGGCGATCCAGCTGGAGGGGCCGAATTCGGCGATCGAGGCCATGCTGGCTGCGGAACCGGCGGCTCCGAAGCCCCCGGCCAACGACACGGCCGCCACCACGCCTTCCGAAGGCGGCGGCACCCTGGCCGAGCGAATCCGGGCCCTGCAGTCGCACGCCTCCCGCGCCCGCCAGCAAGGGGCGTAATTCGCTTCGATTCGGCCGCTTTGTTTGCTTGACACTATGGGCCCTCACTTCGTAAATCGCGGGCTCTGACGGCGCTGATTTCGCCGGACCCCGGACGCATAGCTCAGCGGGAGAGCGTTCCCTTCACACGGGAGAGGTCCAAGGTTCGATCCCTTGTGCGTCCACCATTAGACCTTCACATTCAATCACTTATCGGCCAGATTCCCTTAGAGAGTGCCCCAAAAAAACTGGGGCACAATAGGGGCACTCCCGATCGGGCCGGCAAAAAACGCTCCGCCGCGCTCGCGAAGCGCTGCGATTTCGATGCCAGGGAAGAGACTTGCTGATCCGTTACGACGACATCCTGCTAAGATATCGATGCCAACTGGACATCGGCTGATGGCCAATTCGCTTGTCGTGCGCAAGGGAACGGATTTGGCGAAGCGCATCAGAGCGCTTCGGGCCGCTCAATATGTGCGAATGTCGACCGACTTTCAACGCTACTCGATCCAGAACCAAGCCGCTACGATCGCGGCCTACGCACTGCAAAAACAATTTACGATCGTTCGGACCTATGTCGACGAAGGGCGCAGCGGCCTACGGATTAAGGGACGCGCGGGCCTCATCGAGCTGATCGACGACGTTCAATCCGGGCGTGCGGATTTCGACCATATTTTGGTTTACGACGTCAGCCGCTGGGGACGGTTTCAGGATGTAGATGAGAGCGCTTACTACGAGTTCATCTGCAAAAAAAACGGCGTCAAGGTCGCCTACTGTGCCGAGCAATTCGACAATGACGGCAGTTTGCTATCGAGTATCGCCAAGAACGTCAAACGGGTAATGGCGGCCGAGTGGAGCCGAGAACTTTCCGTCAAGGTTCACACCGGTCAATGCCGTATTGCGGGCCTCGGCTATCGCGTAGGCGCCCCCCTCACCTTCGGCCTTCGCCGGGAGCTGATCGGCGAGGACCTGAACTCGAAGGGACAGCTCGCTAGGGGACAGCAGAAATATCTAAAGACGGACCGCGTGCGTCTTCGACTCGGCTCTGACGAAGAGGCGGAGACCGTGCGACGAATCTTTCATTTGTTCGTTGTCGAACAGCAACCCAATAGCAAGATCGCACGTCTGCTCAATCGACAAAAGGTCACCAACCAACACGGCCGTCCCTGGACGGCCGACATGATTCACAGAATTCTCGGGAACGAGAACTATGTGGGTAACCTCGTGCATAATCGGACATCCCGGCGACTGGGGCAAAAGCAGGTCCGTAACCCCGGTCATCTCTGGGTCCGTCGCGAAGGGATCATTGAGCCGATCGTCGACCCCAAGATTTTCGCGCGTGCTCAGAAAATAATGGGGGACCGGTACATCTCGATATCGGACGAGCAAATGCTGGTTCGCCTGCGCATCACGCTCGCAAAAAAGGGAGAGTTGACCTCCAGCATCATCAACAACGCGCCTGGCCTTCCCTCCGCCTCAAGCTATATCAAGCATTTCGGTTCGTTAAAGAAGGCATTCGATCTCATCGGCTACACGTCACCGCGTGACTGCGACTGGATCGATACGCGAGAATATTGGTCCAAGGTTCTGACAGAACATGCGACGCGAATGGCTAGAGTTCTTGGCACCGGCTCACCGCAGCGTGATCGCGAAAACGGCATCAGGCTTCCGCTCAACCGGAGACGAACGCTCACGCTCCTCGTTGCCCGACAATTGAAGCGGAAGCCACACCATTCCGAGCAGTGGAGAGTGTGCCGAAGGCATTTGCCACCGGGGCTATTGGCTATTGCTCGGCTGGACAGAACGAACAAGACTATCAAGGACTACGTGCTGATGCCCTCGCCAAAAGTCCGCGGTTCATATCTGTGGCTCTCGGATGCCTCGCTGGCGCGCCGCAATGCTGTGCGCCTCGAAAGCAGCGACGGTCTCGGTTGCGCTGTCCAGTCAAGGCTGCGTAGCTGACGGCGCCGCGTGCCAATATTCTGAACCAATTTCTCCCGCCTGCTGCTAGTCTTGGCCGAACATTGGAGTGCCTACAAATGTCAGACCAAGCGGTCGAAATTCTCATCACCAATGCGATCCATACGGCTTTCATCAAGTACCCCGAGGGCGACGGCGGCCCGAACCTGGACTATGAATGGATCGCGCCGGATCAGAGCGTCCATATCGCAAAGGCGATCCTGCAGGATCTGGCAGTCAACGGATATCAGGTCGTAAAGAAGGGCAAAGTCTAGCTGATCGAATCGGATGCGTTGACTACGGCAAACCCCGGTTCAGAACACCGGTACGCAGACGTCGCGAATTCATAAACCAACAACGCTGGTCAGCTTTGGTTTACCAGTCGCGTTAAGCCTTCACGGCCGAGCCCATGACATGGTGGCTCGCAGATCGAGGGCAAACCTCGGCAGGGAAAGCGTCAGGGTCAGGCCGCCAAGCGCGCCTGACCCGCCATTTTTTCGGGGAAGGTAATGCGAGCAAAGAAGACGCCACCGAAGTCAAAGCGCAAAGCGAGCAAGATCAGTCCGACGTCGACCCGTGCCTCACCAATGATATTGATGGCCGCGCGAAACCTGATGGACATGGTCGCGGTCGGTGCGACTTCGGGCGCAGTTCTGCTCACCCTCCTGGCCGCCAAGCATTTTTGAGAACGCGCGGATTCGCGCATGACGGATTACGGAGCAACGCACCTCAGCGGAAAATGTAAGACTGCGAGTTCCGAACCGTGCGTCCCGAACGCAGTGATCATCTTCTAAGTTGTTGATTTTTATGGCTGCGGAAGGCGTTTCTGCCACGTTTTGTTCACGGTCGTTTCGCGCAATTCGTTGCGATTTCGTTGCGGCGTTACCCACGAGAACAATGTTCGCTGAGGTATTAAGTCGAAGCAAGTCCGACCCCAACGGCACCGATGAAACGACTGACCTAGCAGGGCTGTCGTGCCGAAGCCACCTTGCACTAGGCGGTGCGTTTGTCTTGCGAGCTGTCGGGGGTTCGAGTCAGCAGACCGCTGCCGCTTTTCCCCACACGACGCAAATCTGCGATATCGCCTCCGATCGTCCGCCTAAACTCGGGAACTTGTCGATTGGTGGATTCAAAGAAGCGTGGCAGAGGTGATGCCGGTCGCGCCCTGCTTTTTTTGCGGGTTTTTGGCAAGTTTTTGGCTCCGCCCCACCATCCGCCCCACCAATCTTCTCAGCGAAGGACGTGGCAGCTCTTGCGATACGGGCTCGTTGAAAATCTGTTACCGCTTCGCGTCCGATGGGGCGGCCGCAATTTGGCAAAGCGACGGCGCCGAACTGGGCCACCTAAGCATTCATTTTTTTGCTGCTTGACTCGGTTCGGTCACAAGCCGAACTGGGCAGCCGATCACCGCAGATCTTCACGTATCGCTCTACCTAGGCGGATACTCGCGCGCGAGGAACGCAAGGACGGCTTCTGCGAAAACTTCAGGCATCTGATCGGGAAACGGCACCATGGCACCGGCAATCTCGACTATGGACGCGCCAGAGATGGCGCCGGCCACCTTGCCTGCGACGGGAAAGGCATGCGGATCTGCGGCGGGCGCCAGTACCTTGACGGGACACCGCACAAGCGGCAGGCGCGTTTCCATTGCATATCCATTGACCACACGATGGCCCTCGGCAGCCAATGGCCCGGCTTTCAGCGCATCGACAATGAAGCGATCGAGAAGATCGATCCCACCTGCGGGATAGTCGGGTTGGCGCATCTGCCAAAGCGCAACCAGGTGGCTTCCGTCGGCATCTGGCGTCACCTCATCGACAACCCTCTTGCCTGCAGCGTTCGCGCGCCGTTCGGCATCAACATAGGGCGGTGCGGAAAGCACGGCGGCGACAATCCTCTCAGGCTTCGCAGCTGCCATCTCGATCGCGATCGCAGCTCCGGTGTGATGGCCAACGATAGCGACTTTGGGCAGTTCGAGTGCGTCAAGCAGATCGAAGGCACAGGCGCACCACGCTTCGATCGAGTTATCCTCAAACGGCAGCGCCGCCGAGTCGCCAAAGCCGGCAGTGTCCATCGCGATGGTCCGATAATGCCGGCCGATCAAAGGGAGCACGTCGCGATATTCGTCCCAGGAGCGCGGCGTCTGATGCAGGAGAAGGACCGGCCTGCCCTCGCCGGCGGTCGCGACGTGGATACGCGCCCTCGGCGTCGCAACGAAGCGGCGTTCAGTGACAAGATGGCGATCGGACATCAGCGTTCGTCCTTCGGGATTATGACCGAGACCGGAACGGCATGCGCCAGAAAGGTGACCTCGGGCATGCCCTCTGCCCTTTCCTCATCTCCGGCGTCGGCAATTCTCACCATTGGCGTGCCGAACGGGTCGTCCCAGCGCTGGACGACCATGACCGTGAAGCCATGCAGCGTGTAGGTCTGCCACATCCTGGCACCTGGGCCCGTCATCACTGCCCCTCTCTCGTCACCGCATCAGAACGGAACGATCCGGCACGTTATTTGCCCAGCCGGCGCCGAGGGGCGCCACGAATACGTTCTCGGTCCGCGTCCGGGAGACCTTCCAGACGCCATCAACCCTGCGGAACAGATTGTTCAACCGGCTGGACCGCAGCAGCGACGAGCCGTCAGAGAAAATCCAGGGCTGACAGTGTACCCACTGCCCGTCCGCCTCATCGCCCCGCACGTGGATCTGTTCCGAGGTGAGATAATGCACGTTGAGCAACAACGCAGGATCGCGCTTCTGGCCCCAGAATGCCTCAAAATGCTCGCGCAGCGCCGCCTTGCCGACGCGCTGGCCGAACTGATTGTCGTAATAGGCGCCGACCCCCTCCCAAATCGCATCCTCGGTGTAAAGGTCGAGAATGCACTCGATGCGCTGGCTATCGTTCTCAACCCCGGCCTCGGGGCACGGGGTATCGCAAAGAAACATGTAGCGCGCCTGCACGCGGCGAATTTCGGCCTCCGCCTCTAATGTTTCGATTCGCTTCGCAAGCGCTTCGAGCGACTGCAGCACGTCCTTGGTCATTTCACTCATGCATAGGCCTCGTCAGGGGATTTGAGGGGCGATCCAATATGGTGGTACAGCCGATTGAAATAGATCAGTCCCTCCGGCTGGGCCGCGGTCACGATTTCAGCGACCTCGCAAAACAGGACGCTATGGGTGCCGACCTCCGCCACCCTTGCGATCCGACAATCGAGGCTTGCCACCGCGTCGATCAACACCGGCGCTCCCGTCGTCAATTGGGTCCATGACCCGCCGGCGAAACGCTGTTCGACCGCAATTCCGTGACGGCCGAAATCATCGGACAGATTCTGATGACGGCCCGCGAGTATGTTGACGCAAAGCGCGCCGTTCACCCTGAGCACGTCGTGGGCGCCGGCATCGCGCCGGACGCAGACCAGCAGCGTCGGAGGCGTGTCCGTCACGCTGCAGACGGCGGACGCCGTCAATCCATGCCGGCCCGCGGGACCATCCGTCGTAATGATGTTCACGGCCGCGCCGAGCCTGCTCATGGCCTCTCTGAACGCTTGCTGATCGACATTTGCCGGCATCGCGGTTCTCCCTGAAGCTCAGATATCGAGCACGAGCTGCGGCGTCTTCGACCGTGAACAGCACAGCAGCATCTGGTCGTTCGCGGCCTTCTCTTCGTCCGTCAGATAGACGTCGCGATGATCGGGAATGCCTGACAGCACCGTGCACAGGCAGGTGCCGCAGATCCCCTCCTCGCAGGAGGTCGTAACCCTGACGCCCGCGTCCGCCAGCGCCGTGACGATCGAGCTCTCCGCACCAACCGTGACACGCCGGTTGCTCCGCGAAAGCAGAACTTCGAACGCCTCGCCCGAATGGTCGACACTGGTCTTGAAATACTCGCGGTGTATCTGCGCGTCGGGGTAGCCGAGCCGCTGAGCGTCCGCGATGATCCAGTTCATGAACCCCTCGGGGCCACAGACATAGAGATGAACGCCACCCGCCGGCTGCGGGAGATCGCGTGCAGCATCGAAGCGCTGCACCTCCGGGCCATCGTCGAAGTGGAGATGGACGCGGTCGCGGAAGCCGGCTTCGTTGAGCTCCGACAGGAACCCGGCCTTTTCGGGCGCCCGCGCGCAGTAGTATAATTCGAAGTCCTGCGCGGTGCTGTACAGATGGTGCGCCATGGCCATAATCGGCGTGATGCCGATGCCGCCGCCGATCAGGATCGAGCGGCGCGCCTCGGCGGCGAGCGGAAACAGGTTTCGCGGTGAGCCGATTCTGATGCGCGATCCGGCGTGGAAGCTGGCGTGGATGGCGGCCGAGCCGCCGCGCGAGGCAGGCTCAAGCAGAATGCCGAGCCTGTAAACGTGGGTGTCGGCCGGATCGCCACAGAGCGAATATTGACGGATCAGCCCTGGCGAGATCTCCACATCGACATGCGCGCCGGGCTCGAACGGCGGGAGCCTGCCGCCGGCCGGATCGACGAGGTCGAGAACGACGATGCCTTGCGCCGGCTGTTCTCGGCGCGCGATCATGAGATCGCGCGTGGACCCATGCTCGGCAGGAGTAGGCTCCGGTACCGCAATGGCTGGTTCAGAGAATGTAGCTGATGCCACCGAGTGCCTCCGTCGAGTTGATGAGCCGAACGACCTTTTGATCGATCTTCAGCGCACCCGTCTCGCGAACCAGTCTGTAGCTTACGTTCGCCGCGTAAGCCCGCGTGCGGCCGCGCCTATGCTCGGTCAGGAACTGGGCGCAACGTAAATCGCAACTTGCGCCGTCCGACTCAAGGATGCGGAAACGCGACAACAGGCGCACCGTGCGCGCCACTGGCGATGCCGAAATGGATTGTCCGCTTAACAGGCGATCGACGCGCTTGCGGCGCATCTCGTCATCGTCGTAGGCATAATTGAGCGTATCCTCGAATTCGATAGCGGCGGGATCGATCGGCACGACGTAGCGCGACGTAGCCGTCCACAGCGCGAGCCATTCCTCGTAGCAGGCATGGTCCAACAGGTCGGCCTCGAGCGATACGAACTCGCTGGCCTCTTCGAGACCGATCGCCGGCGTTATGACGACGGGCATGTTCATGCGGGCTGCTCCATCATCGCTTTCCATTGCTGGTAGGCCGCGCGCATCCCAGTCTCGGCGCTGACGTCGCTGCGGCGATGGCCGTCGGCAAGCAGTTCCTCGCCGGCGATACCGCGGTTGAGCATCAGCCAGAGATCCTTGCCGCCCTGGGCGCCGTGCTGCACACGGTCCCATACCTCGGCGTCGTCGGGGCTGCCAAAGCCCATCGGTCCCTGGAAGAACTCATGGATGCGCAGCCGCGCACGGTTGGCCGCCTTCGGCCCACCTAGCATGCCGAGCGCGACATGGCGCACTTCCGTCTCGTCCACCGAGATCGGCTGCAGCACGCGGAAAAACGCCGCCGAACAGCCGAGATTGGGGAACAGATTCAGATTGAACCCGGTGCCGCCGACCGCGCGCACGATCCGCCGCACCTCCTGGTCGGAATGATCCTGCGCAAGCTCGGCCGCGAGAGCCTCGAACTTCTTCGGGATCGGCGCGTCAAGGTTTTCCTCGAGATCAGTCAGGCTCGGCATCATCGTCATCACGCTGTGGCCGTTGCCGAGATCCTCGACGAAGCCGCCATTATTCATGATGTCCATCATCGCCTCGGTCTCCTTGTCCGCGGCGGTCAGGAAGAATTTGTGAACCAGGGGAAAATGATAGGCGTCCGTGGTGTTCTCGAGCTGGATCTTCCAGTTGCCGGGAAAACGGAATTTGTGCTCGCCGAGCGTGGCCAATGGATAGCCCGCGCCCTGTTTCATGAACAGGTCGATCCATTTCTTCGCCCCGCCGAGGAAATCGCTGAGCGGCTCGATGTCATGCCTGAAGCTCGCAAAAATCAGCCCGGCATACTCTTCGACGCGAAGCGATCTCAGCGGGAACTCGCGCTTGTCGATCGCGCCTGCATACCCCGCATCGTGGGGCACGCCGCGCAGCGATCCATCGAGCGCATAGCTCCAGCCGTGATAGGGGCAGACGAAACTATTGGTCTTGCCCTTCGCCACTTCGCAGACCGTTGCCGCGCGATGCCGGCAGCGATTGACATGCACATGCACCGCGCCCTTGCGATCGCGCACCACGATCACCGGCTGCAGGCCGACCATCGCCATCTTGAAATCGCCGGGTTCGGCGATCTCGCTGGCATGGGCGACCCAGACCCAGGTCCGTTCGAAGATCCGGGTCATTTCCGCCTCGAAGATGGTGGGATCGGTATACATGCTCGACTGCACGCGATCCGGACGGACCAGCATGGCGGCTTCGGGCGCGAGCTTCGCTGCGATGTTCATTCGTCAACTCCTCGTTCGAACGGTTCGTTGGCCAGACAGCGCGTCAGGTCGTCGGGTGATAGCGGCGCAACAGCAGCCCCACCGCGATCCGCAGCAGACGGTCAAAGACGTAGCCGAGCATGCCAAGCGCCAGGATTCCGACGAACACCCATTCGGTGCGGGCGAAGTTCCGCGCCGTCCAGATCAGGGCACCGAGACCGCTGTCTGCCGAGACGATCTCCGCCGATACGACGGTGAGAAAGGAATTTCCCATCGCGATTCGGGCGCCGGTGACCATGAACGGTACGGTCGAAGGCAGGATTACCGTAGTCAGCATTTGCAGCGGCCCCGCGCCGAGGCTGGCAGCCGCCCGCAGCCGCAGCGGATTGACCGCCTGCACGCCCGCGATGGTGTTGAGCGTGACGATGAAGACCGTGGTGTAGAAGATCAGCGCCACCTTGGCCGACTCGCCCGGTCCCAGCCAGATCACGGCCAGCGTCACGAAGGCGATCGGCGGGATGAACCGGAAGAACTCGATATAGGGGTCGAGAAACTGCCGGATCGGCACGAACCGGCCCATGATAATCCCGAGCGGAATGCCAACCACAACACCCAACGCCCAGCCGCTTGCAATCCGGGCCGACGAGGCGAGCACCGCCCGGACCAGCGTGCCGTCCTCCATCAGCTCTTTGGCGGCCTCCAGCGTAGCCGCCGGCGATGGCATGAACAGTGGCGACGAATATCGCGACAAAATGTTCCAGAACAACACGCCGCACAGGATCGAGAGCGCCGTCAATCCGATCCGGTTCAGCGTCGGCGATAAACCCGGGCGCACTGGAGTCTTGATCGGAGCCACTTGCACGGTCTCGGTCATGCCGCGACCTCCTCGGTGGTGAGGCCCTGGGCACGCAGCACGCGGGTAACTTCCGCGCCGATATCGTCGCGCAGCCGGCGATAAAGCGCCAGGCTCGCCGGATCAGCCGGATCGCGCGGATGCGGCAGGTCGACCTTCTCGATGGTCTTGATGGTCGCCCGCGGACCTGCGGTCATGGTCACGATGCGGTCGGCCAGGAGGATCGATTCCCAGATATCGTGCGTCACGAATACGATGGTGCAGCCGGTCGCGCGCCAGATGCGATCGAGCTCACGCTGCAATACCTCGCGCGTCTGGGCATCGAGGGCGCCGAACGGCTCGTCCATGAGCACGACCGACGGCTCGTTGACGAGCACACGGGCAATCTGCGCCCGCTGTCGCATGCCGCCCGACAGCGCATCGGGAAATTTTTCGGCCGCTTGCGAAAGCCCAACCAGTGCCAAATAATGATCGGCGAGCTCAGCGCGTTGGCGGGCGGCCATGCCGCGCAGGCGGGGGCCATATTCCACATTCTCGCGCACGCTCAGCCACGGAAACAACGCTTCTGACGACTGAAACACGACACCGCGGTCGACGCCCGGACCGCTGACTGGTCGATCAGCGACGCGAATCTGCCCATTGGAGGGAACGAATCCAGCAATCGCGTTCAATAGCGTGGATTTGCCACAACCGCTTGGCCCGAGCAGGCAGACGAATTCGCCGGCGGCAATGTGCAGGTCGATACGTGAGACGATCTCGTTGCCGTCGAGCGTCAGGCTAAGCTGGTTGATCGCAATGGATGAGCCGGACATTACGCCCGCTCCGGCTTGTAGAAGCCGCGCTGGATGACGCGACGGAAATCGACCACGGAAGGTGTCACCTTCTGCTGCGCCAAGAAGGCTGCGATACCGTCGAAACTCTCGAAATCGGCATCGGTGAAATCGCGCACGCCCGGGTCCACGTCTTTGAGCGCGCTCAGCGTCTGTGCAACCGGGATTCTGGTGACCGCCTGCACCGCCGCCGCCGCCCGCTCCGGTTCGCGAACCACGATCTCGCACGAGCGCGCGAGGACTTTCAGGATGCCGCGCGCAGCCTCGGTATTGCTGTCGAACCAGGCTGCGGCGGCCGTAATCCACATCGTGTCGGTATAACCGACCTCCTTGCTGGTCATGATCACCCGGCCACCCTGCTTGATGCCGTTGGTCGGCCATGGCTCCCAGGCGAAGAACGCGTCGATGTCGCCGCGGGCGAGCAGCGCCGGCAGTTCCGGTGGGCCGCTGCGAACCATCTGCACCGTACTGGCATCCAGCCCAATCATCTTCAGCGCCAGAAGCGCGGCGTACTCGCTGACCGAACCCGGCACGATGCCGAACTTCTTGATCTTCCCGGGGTTGTCGATGTCCTTGCCGAGCACCATCTTGATGTAGCGGCCCGACTGATAGACAACCGCGAGCGGTCGCATTTCGGCGCGCGCAAAACGAACCATGTGGGTCGGCTCGGCTGCCGCCGCCAGACTTACCTGCTGCGCAACGAGGGCGTTTAGCGCTTCGCTACCGTCGGCATAGAGTTGAAGTGCGACGTTCAACTTCTTCGCCTCGAACATCTTTTCGTGGGCTGCGAGATAAAAAGATGAATAAACCGGATCGGAGCCGACGCCGATTTTGATCGGCGCTCCTTGCGCCAAAAGATGTGTCGGCCGCGTCGCCGCCGCGATAACGCTGCTGGCGATGAATGCACGTCGGGTAAGCGCTATTCGTTCCATAGTTCATCGCCCCTCAAATTGGATGATCGGTGCAGCAACTCACGGATATGGCATTCCCGGTGGCACTCCCGTGAAGAGCGCCCCCGCCGCTTCATAGGTGCCTTCGTTCAGCGACGCGTGCTGTGTGACGACAATGGAGTCGCGGAAGATCCTTTGCAGACGGTGCGATTTATGGATGGCCGCCATACCCGCGATCCGGTACGCCTGCTGCACGACCTCCGCGGAAGTATGCGCGGCATGCGTAGCGCTGAGACGCAGCAGGTTCTCAAGGTCCGGTTTGATCGGATTGCCTGCGAGCAGAACGTCCCACGCGCGCTCCGACGATTCGTAGAAGAACGCGCGCGCACTGCGCCATTTCGCTTCGCCACGCGCGAGCTCCGACCGGTAGTAGGCGCGGTCGGCGAGTTTTGCTGCACCGGGCATGATCTTGGTGCCGCCTGACATCTCGGTTGCGGTGTCCAGCGCCGCACGCGCCAACCCGATGTTCACGGCTGCGTGCACCTCCGCCTGATAGGAAAGTACCGGATAGCGATAGAGCGGCTCGTCGATCAGGCCGGCCGCCCCCCGCGCGCTGATCCAATCCAGGGCATAGAACTTGTCCTGCACGCTGGTGTCATGGCTGCCGGTGCCCTGCATGCCGACCACGTCCCAGTTTTCGATGATCTCCACTTCGCTGGCCGGACAAACAGCCATGTAGGTCGCGCTCTGCGTCGGCGAATTAGGCAGAGGCTTGTCGATGGAGATACCGACGCCGATCCAGTCGGCGGCCATGCAGCCGCTGGCAAACCGCCAGCGACCGGTCGCACGCACGCCGCCTTCGACGAGGCGTGCCGGCTGCACGGGGTAGAGGCCGCCGGCATTGACCTGGTCAGGACCATTGGCGTAGATCGTTCGCTGGGTCTCGATCGGCAGCGCCGCCAAATAGGTATTGGCTGAACCAAACGCCGCGACCCAGGCCGCCGATCCATCGACGACCGCAATCGCCTCGATCATCCGTAGAAATTCATGGGGCGGTCGTGCGTCGCCGCCGAACCGTTTTGGCGTCGCGGCCCGGAAAATGCCGGCCCGTTTCATGCTTCTGACGACGTCGCGCGGGACATGCGAGAGGCGGTCGAACTCGTCGCGGCGCGCGCTGATCTCGGCGACGAGGTCATGCAGGGCCAAAATGTCCTGCTCCGCCGCCAAAGGCTCAACCGCTGGTATCAGGCCAACGCTGCTCTTCATCGTCGCTCCAGCACTCGCCGACGCTTCATTGCTCCGGTGCTGTCATTGTCCGCTCGCATTGATCTAAGTCAAATTCATAGTTATAATTCGCTTCATGAGCGAAATGAATGCAGGTCTCGACCTCAACCTCCTGCGCGTTTTTCTTGCGATCTGGGATTTGCGGAGCCTGACCGCCGCCGGCGACCGGCTCGGGCTCACCCAGCCCGCCATCAGTCATGCGCTCCGCCGCTTGCGGGATCGGTTCAATGATCCCTTGTTTGTTCGCGCTGCAAACCGGATGCTGCCGACGGACGCCGCGGTGCGCCTGCACGAGCCGCTCGATCAGGCCTTCGGCATCATCAATCGCGCCATCCAGGAACGCGTCGCCTTTGAACCAAAGGTGACGCAGCGCGTCTTTCGCGTCGCGATGTCAGATGTGTCGGAGGTCATTCATCTGCCGCGCCTGATGGCCCGGCTGGTTCGTGTCGCTCCGCTGGTCCGGCTGGACGTAGTGCCGCTGGCCGTGGATTCGATCGTTGGCGCGATGCGCGCCGGCGAAGTCGATCTGGCAATAGGTTATCTCCGGAACCTCGACGGCGAATGCCTGAGCAAGCCGTTCTTCGAGGACAATTTCGTCTGCATGGTTCGTCGCGACCATCCGATGGGAAGGTCCAAACTCACGAAGGACAATTTCGTTAAGCTGCGTTATGTCCACGCCGGCACCAGCGCACCCGGCCATCAGATGATCGAACAATGGCTCGCCGAGACCGGCATCAAGCGGCAAATCGCCGTTCGGCTCGGTCATTTTACCGTGGCGCCCGACATCGTGCGCGACACCGACCTCGCGGTGATCTTTCCGGAAATCCTGGCGCGCCAACTCAACACTGCGAAAGCATTTCGTTTGCTGACGCTTCCATTCGACCTGCCGCCGGCTCAGATCATGGTCCACACCCATTCACGCTTCGCAAGCGACATGGGCATCAACTGGCTGCGCGACACACTGGTCTCGATGTTCGCGAAAACAGCCTGAACTTTGACTGCGGGCTGTCCGTGAGTAATCTCTAGCAGCGGTCGAAATGGCGAGTTGCCCGTCCACACTATGATGAGATCCTCGATCAAGGAATCTGTTGCACAACACCACGGATTGTAAGTTCAAATCGAGACTCGCAACCACCGATACCGACACTCGCTGATCGTGGCTGTTTGAAGCAGATAGCCCCCTACGTCCCGAACGCAGTGTAAGTTATTGATTTTCTTACTTCGGCAGGTGTTTTCGTCACGTTCTGTTCACGGTCGTTTCACCCAATTCGTTGCGATTTCGTTGCGGCGTTTCTCGGGGGGGAACACTAGCAGCCACCTTGGTCCAATGGGTGATGCTCCAACGGACCTAGTAGTGGATTGACGCCGACGTAACAGTCCTTGTTGGGATTCCCATGGCCTCGGCGTCGTGCGAGTCCATCTCGCGCACCTTGGCCAAGACCTTCTCATCCGACCAGCGCCCTTCGCCGACAAAATGCAGTAGTGATTGATGCTGCGCTCCCGTCCGCTCAGGTGCGGCACCGCCGCCATAGGCTCTACGCTTGCGCTCGCATGGCATCATCAGGCCAACGCAGTAATCCCGCAGCGGCCTGGCACGGTCCGCATGACCGATCACGCTCACAAGTCCCTCGACAAATGCTTCAAATCGCGATGCACTGTCAGCCGCTATTGCGTGATCCATCTCAGCTCCGCTTGCCGAAAAACGAATCTCCCAAAATTATCAAGGATCACAAGCTCCCAAAATGCGACTTTCTGACTCAGAAAGATTGGAGGTCGGCTGATCAATCTCGATAATCGTCCATTGCGCGGCACCCGAAACGACGGAGTCTTGCGCTTACTGGGCTTCTCCTGACCAACGGTAGGCCATCAGGTACCACCGGCAAGCCCTACCGTTGCGAAGGCTGCCTCAGCGTGGCTCGCGGGGCTAGCCGGTCTGTTTAGTGATTTTGAACGATCGATGTCCGCCCAATAGGGTGCGGCGGACGCAGCGGAAAAGCCGCCGCTTGGAACGGCTTTGCATCCAGGAATGCTGCGGCGGCGCGCATGACGAGGGCGTCGGCGAAGCGCGGGCCGACGATTTGCAGTCCCACGGGAAGTCCATCGGATGTCAATCCGCATGGCAAAGAGACTGCGGGACCGTGCGAAAGATTGAATGGGTAGGAGAACTCCGCCCAGCTGAGCCAATCCCACGCATGATGCGGCCAGTGATCGGGAACCTGGCGGCCATGCGGGAAGGCCGCGACCGACGCCGACGGCGTGATCAGCAGATCCCATCCCTCCGCAAACCAATGCCCCACATCCGCCGCGTAGGCGAGACGTCGCGCCTGCGCGGCGTTGACGTCACGCCATGTCACACCGGCAAAATCACGCAGACAGGCGACAAGCCCAGCATCCATCTGCTTCTCGCTCGCAGCATCGGCCGGGGTGAATGCCAGCAGAGGGGCGCCCCAGAGGGCACGGATCAGTTCCGGGCCGCGCGGCCCCCAGGACGGTGAGACCACCTCAACCTTGGCGCCAAGCGCTTCAAAAGTCGGTGCCGCTCGCTTTACACAGCAGGCGATCTCGGGATCGACCCGCGCATGGCCGAGATCGGGACTGAAGGCGATGCGCAGGCCTGCAATGCTGCGCGATGGAGCACGCCGATAGCCAGCCGGATGGGAGGTGAGATCCAGCGGATCGGCTCCGGCCATCACCTCGACCATGAGTTCTGCATCGGCGACATCGCGCGCAATCGGCCCGATATGCGAGAGCAGGCCGTTGCTGGGCGTCGGTACATATGGGACTGTTCCGAACGTCGGCTTGAAACCGACGACGCCGCAAAAGTGGGCCGGCAAGCGAACCGAGCCCGCGCCATCGGTGCCAAGATGCAGCGGACCACAACCGGCAGCCGCGAGTGCCGCCGCGCCCGAGGATGAGCCGCCCGGCGTCAGGCCGATACGCCACGGATTTTGCGTGGCGCCCGTCAACGGATTCTCACCGGCGGCGGTCCATCCCTGCTCGGTCATCGTCGTCTTGCCGACGATGATGGCGCCCGCAGCTCGCAGCCTTGCAACCGCCACCGAGTCGGCAGCAGCCGGTGACGGATCGGACAGCCGCGAGCCGCGACGGGTCGGCAGGCCCGCAACAGCCTGAATGTCCTTGATCGTGACCGGAACACCATGCAGCGCGCCGAGCGCACCGCCGCGCATGACGGCGGCTTCAGCGGCGCGCGCTGCGCTTTTGGCGCCTTCGCGATCGAGCACGACAAGCGCATTGAGCGTTGGCTCGACCACGTCGAGGTGAGCCAACAGGTCGTCGACGATGTCAACGGGAGACACCCGGCGTTGACGCACGAGTTCTGCGAGCGCGCAGGCCGAGAGCGAGGCCAGGTCGCCGCCGGACGCCGTCGTCATCGCGCCAGCCCCTAACGAGCAGACGTCGATTGCGCGGGGTGGTCCCAAGCCTCCACGTCGAGGAACGTGCTCTGGTAGGTGGCGCCCGCACCCATGTCGGTCAGCCGATCGGAACAGAGGATATTCACCGTCCCCGAAACAGCCTCGGCCTCCGGCCGCTGGCCGGGCACGAGGATGACGCCCTCTCCCACTTCGTCGCTGATCTTGAGAACCAGGCCGATATGTCCGCGCTCGTTGAAGAGACGAACCTTGGCGCCGTTCGCAAGGACACGCCGCTCGGCCTCCTTCGGATGGAGGACGCAGGACGGCTCACCTTCACGCTTGCGCAGAAAATCATTCGCGGAAAAAGCGGTATGGGATTGGAAGTACCCTGGCGTTGTCAAAAGCCGCAGCGGCCACTTGGCGGCATCCATGACCTCCTGCGGATCGGCTTCCCAGATCGGCATCGGCGGCACGCCCTCCGCCGCCAGATCGGCCGAATAGATCTCGAGCTTGCCGGATTTGGTGCGGAATTCCTGGGCATCGCCTTCGGGCGCCACCTTGACCGCGCGATGATCGAGCAGCTGCTTCGGATCGACCTTCGCGACCGCGCCCGTCGAGCCCTCAAAAAACTTCGGGAATATCTGCTCAGGCGTCAGGCGGAAGACCTCGTCCGTCACGCCCATGCGGCGCGCCAACTCCTGGGCAAGTTGCATGTTCGACCATGCCTCGCCCTGGGGCGCGACAGCCGCCAGCGCAAACTGCATGTAGTAGCTGCCGTAACTGCGATAAAAGTCCGAAGTCTCGAGGTAGGTCGTCGCCGGCAAGACGATATCAGCGTACTTGGCCGTGTCCGTGAAGATCGGATCATGCACGACCGTGAAGAGATCCTCGCGCAACAGGCCCTGCTTGACCTTCTGGACCTCCGGATTGGTCACAGCCGGATTGTTCGCGCAAATCAAAAGTCCATTGATCGGCGGCTCCTTCATCGTCAACAGGGCTTCGCCGAGCAGGCTGTGGTTGACCTGGCGGGTCTGCGCCGGCCCGGACGGCTTGCGAATGGACGCGAAGTCGAGGTCGATCGAACCGGCCGCGAGCAGCAACGCACCGCCGCCGCGCCGCCCGTAGGCGCCGGTGACGGCCGGCAAGGTCGCGACCGCGCGGAGCGCCTGGCCACCGCGTGCGAGCCGGGTCATGCCCTCGCCGATGCGGATGAACGAGCGCGGTGCTGCGCCGTACATAGCTGCCAAACGCTCGACGTCATCGACGCTGAGCCCGGTGATCTCGGCGACGCGCGCCGGTGGAAACTGCGCGACGACCTCGGCGTTCCAGCGATCGAAGCCAAGCGTGTGCTTGGCAAGATATGCCTCGTCGCATTTGCCGTCGCGCACGAGAATATGAACGATGCCGATCGCGAGCGCTGCGTCCGTTCCTATTCTGATCGGGAGGTGCCAGTCGGCGCTTTGTGCCGTGCGCGTCCGGCGGGGATCGATGACGATGATCTTGATGCCTTGCTTCTGGCGCTGTTCGGCTTTCTGCCAGAAGTGAACGTTGACCGCCTTGAGATCGCAGCCCCAGGATATGATCAAATCGGACTCTGCGACCGATTCAGGATCTGCGCCGCCGACGGGCCCGAGCGTCATGTCCCAGGCGGTCTCGCAGCAACTGTCGCAGACGGTGCCCGCCATCAGCCGGCTGCTGCCCATGGCGTGGAACAGGCCATTGATGAGGTGCCGATTGATCTGGCCCTGGTGCGCGCTATAGGCGTAGCCCAGCAATGCCAGCGGCCCGTCATTGGCGACGATACCCTTCCAGCGCTGCTCGATCTCGTCGAGCGCATCAGTCCATGTGATCGCTGCAAACTGTCCCGATCCTTTCGGCCCGGTCCGGCGCAGCGGCGTCTTGATCCGATTCGGAGCGTAAACCAGCTCGGCATCACGGTTGACCTTGGCGCACGCGAAACCTGCCGTGTAGGGCTGCTCCGGGTCGCCCGAAACCTTGATGAGCTTGCCATCATCGACTTGCGCCAACAGCGAGCACATGCAGGGGCAATCATGGCCGCAGGTCACACGGATCGTCTTCATTTGGCGTCCTCGGTTGCAAGGTGAGCACGGGCGTCGAACCAGGCGCTTACGGCGCCGGGCGCGTATGGCTTGACACCGGTTTGTCGCATGAACAAAGTGGTCGAAACGAGGTCCACTTCGGGGCAAATATTGACAACCACTTCAGGCCGGCGACGGGAGGTATTCGACCTTCCGATCAGCCTGGACCGATCGATCCGCAATCATGGACAGCAGGTGCATGCGGCGCTGCGTTCCGCGATTATTGACGGCCTCCTGAGACCAGAGATGAAACTGCCGTCGAGTCGGACCCTCGCGGAGCAGCTTGGCGTCCGGCGCAATGCCATCGTGGCTGCTTATGAGCATCTGTTCAGCGACGGACTTATCGAGGCCCGACACGGCGCAGGCACCTATGTCGCTGCTCGACTGCCAGCACGAGCGTCGACGGCGCCACCAGCGCAGTTCAAGATCGCGCAAGGGCCGCGCCGCGCCTTTGCGCTCGGAAATGCCCATGCCGATGCCTTTCTGCTGCGCCGTCTGGCCAGCAACGTCCGACGCCGGATCGCCACGGCGACGGACGATCAACTCGGCTACGGCGATCCGCGCGGAAGCGAGCATCTTCGGACCCAGATCGCACGGCACCTCGCCGCCAACAGGGGCATCCGGTGCGATCCAAGCTGCGTGGTGATCGTCAGCGGCACCCAGCACGGTATACGGCTTTGCACGGATGCCCTGCTGTCGCCTGGTGACGCGGTCTGGATGGAGGACCCCGGCTACTACGCCGCACGCCACACCCTTGAAACCGTCGGCATGAAGCTCGTCCCCGTGCCGGTCGACGCGGATGGCATTGTCGTCGCTTCGGGTCTGCGGTCCAACCCTTCAGCCAAAGCAGCCTACGTCACGCCATCGCATCAATTCCCGACCGGAGTGACGATGAGCATGGCGCGGCGGGTGGCGCTTCTTGAATGGGCGCGCTCGTCCAAGGCCTGGATTCTGGAAGATGACTATGACAGCGAGTTTCGATTTGCGGGACCGCCACTGACGGCACTCGCGGGACTCGGCGGAGAACGCGTCATTTACATCGGAACCTTCACTAAAACTCTCTTTGCCGGTCTGCGACTAGCGTATCTCGTCCTGCCGACTGCCGTCGTCGAGCGGGTCGTCCTCGCCCGCGCAGCACATGACCGGTTCCCGCCACGCTTCATGCAGGATGCCGTGGCCGATCTCATGTCTGACGGCGTTCTTGCAACACATACGCGGCGTATGCGCTCACGCTATCGCGAGGCACGCGACGCCGTCGCCACTGCTTTGGGGAATGCAGCAAGCGGCGCCTTGCGCATCGCCGTTCCGACACAGGGACTGCACATGCTTGCTTATCTGCCGAACGGCCTGCCCAAGGACACCGCGATGCACATCCGCGAGGTGGCCGAAGTCGAGGCGAAGCTGCTCTCCGAGATGCGGATCAATCGATGCGGACCGGATGGATTCATTCTGGGCTTTTCAGGGCATAGCATCAAGGAACTGAACGCCGCCGCGCATCGGCTCGGCCAAGCCGCGAAAGACCACTGTAGCGCTGCAGAGAAGATCGCCCGCTGATGTCCGAAAGCTGACGGCGTGCGGGTCGGATAAGTATGCACCCTAATGTGAAGGTTTACCGCCCTCGCCGATCGCCGCGTTCGAGGCGAGTTCAAAATCTGGCGAGATTCATTCTCTGATACGCCACGCAAGGCGGACGACGCTTGGACACGAGCAATGCCAAACCCTGCATGCCCTTGCGCATATCGGTGTGGCCGGTGGCTATCCAGATTCTCAGCCTGCAGCGAGCGGGATCATCGGCGCTCCAGAACCTGCAGCACTTGGAACAGAGCGGCCGCATCGACGCCGGTATCGACGATGACCTGACGATCCTTGCCAACGATAATCACCATCCGCCCGTTTACCGGAGTCGCAAACAATTACCGGTTCGGCTCCAGCAGCAACGATCACCGGCGCGAAGCCGACCCGTTGTATTTCAGGAGGAGTAGGCTCCGGGCGAAACGACCGCTGCCACCTCATCGGCAACGAACGTGATATGCCGTGCCGTCTTGCGGTAGATGATATCGCCCGCGGCGTCTGCAAGCGCTCGATGACGATTCGGAGCTTTCCGTTGTCAGACCAGCGCCGCCGTCGACCCGTCTCAACCACCTCGAGCCGCTCAACCTGAGTACTATACCTATGGCTGTCGATAAGGACAGTTACGCATCACTCAGCCTATCCCAACAAGGCGGCCCTCACCGGAGGAAGACTGCAAGACGGGTCTGGGCCGGCAAGAAAACGACGACGACTGGTATGAAATCTCGAGCCTGCCTCTGCTTCTAGAAATCGGGGCGCATTTGCGAGAACCAACAGTCGATCGGTCTCAATCCTGTTGGAGCGAGGCGATCGTTTCCGAAATCGTCCGAACAATCGCGGGCGGCAGAGGCAGGATAGGAAGTGGCGGCTTTGCAGCGCAAATCTTCTCAGCGATGGCGTAGGCGACTCGCAGGCCCGAATGGGTCTTGAAGAGGTCCCAAACCGGCCGCAAACGTTCGTTGAGCTCTCGCGCCCTTGGGGCGTCGCCTTTCGCAACGGCCTGTGCGATTGCGACACATATCTTGGGACATATGCCACCGAGAACACTGTACCAGGTGTCACCGCCGGCCAGCAGCGCTTCGACGCAATTCCAGTCGGCGCTGTATCCAAGCGAGAACCCGCGCGGGACGGCGCGGCGCAAACCAGATAAGTGAGAGGCTATTTCGTTGACCTCCGGCGCCGGGCTCTTCAGGCCAACGATGCCCTCCACCTTGCCGAGCCTTGCCACGAGGTCGGCTGAAAAGTGAAAGTGCGTGGTTCCCGGATTGTCGTAGATGCAGACCGGCAATCCGCTCTCACGCACCACCGTCGTGAAATGTTGAAAAACCTCTTCATCTGTCAGCGGCGTATATGAAACGGGCGCAAGCAAACCTACCGCGGCGCCACCGACCCGTGCATCGTTTGCGAGCTTCACGGCGTCGTCAGTGCGTAGGGCACCAATGCCGACGAGAACCGGCATCCGTCCCGCGACCTGCTCCACTGTTGTCTCCACAGCCCGGCGACGTTCCTCCCTTGTGAGGTACGGATACGTTCCCGTGCTGCCGAGCAGACCGACCGAATCGACGCCGGCCTCAAGCAATGGAGCCACCACGGCGCGCAACGCACCCGCATCGACTTTCCCGTTTCGGTCGGAGGGTGTTATTGGAAACGCGGACAGTCCCTTTAGATCAATCATGTTGGTCTCACCTGATGCTTGGCCGAACAATCCAAACTAGCTGCGCGTATTGCGTCTAGCAAACATTCCGTCCCGATCTTGCGCGCATCACGCACCCAGAACGTCAGGCGCTGCATGGAATTCATTCCTGAATAAAATAAATTGGACTGGACCAGGCCTCATGGCCGTCTTCAAAGGCCGCGCAGAGCCAGAGCGGATTGTCACCCTCGATCAGCCCAATGTTGCGCTCCAAGTGGAGCGAAAAGACACTGTAGTCCGCGGGCTGCCGGGAGATTCTGAGTTCGCGCGCCAGCTTGCCGTAGCTTTCCACGAAAGGCGTATGATCGATCTCCGTGATATTCCTTTTTACGGAGCCCATCGGGGTTTCAATCTCGAACGTTGCATCGTCATCCGAGAGGACGAGATCAATTCCGGCCATGTTTCCGGTCGTGATCGACGACCATCGCAGTTCTGTATCCGATATCTGCTTCAGCGGTCGATCTGGATTTAGGAAGTTGATGGGCTTGGCGCTGATGATTTGGCCTCCTGACAATTTGAGTGAGCCGTCCCAGGTCGTCTGCCGAGCCCGCCCCCGGTACTCGGCGCCGCTCCATTCGATGCGAAGTCGCCGTCCCAGAGGCGAACCTGCGTGAGGGCGGATGGTTTCAAGACATTCACTACCGCGCCTGATCTCAAGACTAAGAATCGCTGCCGAGCTTGCAAGATCGATCATCAGTTTGGCGGTCTTTCCGCTCGATGTGACGATATCGCCCATGATGGCTCGATCGGCTTTCTTCGAACGCGCCCCTTCAATGCGAGGATCGTCGATCCAGATTGTTGCCGGATGATCAAAATCGGAGCTGACGGCGAGGTGAATCCGCGAACCAGAGGTGGCATAGTGGTGCCGCGCATGTAACGCATCGAACACATCGCCCCGCGTGAGTGACGGCATTAAGTAGCAGGTAAGCCCGCCAAGGGCGCCGAACATGGAGGCCCCAGGAGACTCGTAACCCGGCCTCCCCTTGTGGCCGTCGCTGTTGCCCACGATACCGATACGATAACCCTCTCGAAAGGCATCGTCGGCGAGCCATTCGAACGTACCCCAACTAGAGTGGACTTCGACCGACCGTTCGAGCGCGTGGTCGTGCGCATAGGCGATGTCGGCGTAGCGGCCACCGCAATGCGCCCACACCACCGTGTCCTGGTGGGAGCCGAGAGCGCTGAAAAGTTCTCGCGCGTCCCAGCAATCCGTCTCGAGATCCGTGCGATCGGCGACCAGGGCATGGGAGGAGCGGCGGATGGTGCCGGTTTCATGGCGGTAGAACACGTTACGGTCGCCGCCGAGAGCCGTGTTGCCGGACCATTCATAGCCGGGGATTGTCACAAATCTGCCGGGCTCGTCCCATTCCTTCATCGCTGTATTAAGCGTCTGCCAAAACTCCGGCGTTATCTGGAAGTCGTTCCCTTGATGGCCGATGATGTCGAGGCAGGCGGCATCCCGCGCGTATTGCATGTAGTCTTCGATCGATCCGGAGCCGATCGTCTCACCGGATTGTGCGTGCAGATCGCCCCAGAACGGCCGAAGGTCAAGGGATTGAACGGTGACAAGCTTGTTCGACTGCGCAATCGGACGATCCTCTGACATCAAGTCGATCAGGATTTCGCCGATACCGGTAACGCGTAGTCCTTCGATACGACGAGCGGTGTCGCCTTTCCCAAAGGATATCGTCCGCGGCACCCCCTCGATGGGCCCCGTCGCTCTCAAACCGAGGCGATCAAACGGCACGTCGTCCGTCGGATTGCCCCACATGTCCTCGGCACGAATGCACAAGGCGACCTCGTCTCCGATCGCCCGGCAGGTGGGAAGGATGGCTTGCCATCGCGCCGCCGGTCCCGCAATAATCGGCATGATGGGGACATTCGGAACTTCGACGTAAGTATAGGTCGCGATGGGATCGACCAGGACCCGAAAGCAAAACTCCGGATCAACGAAGGTTTGCATACGCATGCCCGGACCGCCGCCGTCGGTTCCAAATGATACAGTAATCGTGTCGCCTTCCTTCAGGAATCCGGCGGCCACCTTGATGTAGAGCGTTCGGTCCCACGGCCTCGTGTTTTGTTTGTAGTCGAACCGGGTCTCCAAGGTTGCGCCATTCGACGCAGTGACGCTGACCCAATTTGGCGCCGCGGGATCCGAGAATTGTGGCCGGCCCATATCGGACGCGAACCGGTAGCAAATCTTGAGCGATCCGGTGTCGTCGATCCCGTACCGGCCCGCAACGTAGGTCAGCACAAACCGGCAGTAGCTCCCGGCAGCAAAGGGGCCACAGTTGTCTATGCTGACGGAGCCGGCATCGCGCTCGCTGACCGGTGTGACCTCCGGCATCCAGTTTGCGAAAGAAGTCTCATTTCCCATGATTTGTCGCCTGCTTGGAGGTTGAAGTCTGATCTCGAGATTGCAGTCGTCGAAGCCTATGCGATGACCGAAGTCATAGACTCCGGTATCTCAATTGCTTTGCGCGTACAGACGTCGAAGAAAACGTGGGTCACGGCCACGGAGTAGAGGAACGCATCAGTTTCGGCATCGATGATAATGTGGCGCGCATCAACCAACTTGCCGGTCTTTCGCGTGAGCAAACTCTTCACGTCGAGAAGCATGCCCGCCAGCACAGGCCCATGGAGGGCAATTTCCATATCGAGCGTGGCCGAGCCTACGATCAGGCGACCCCCAAGATCGCGCTGACGTCCGCGTTCAAGACCCGCGTGGCAACTCGCGTGATTCAACATCGCAACGAGCTTTTGCCTGCGAAGTCTTGCGTTTTGGACGTCGCCGTCCAAAATCGAGGATCGGCCGCAATGCCGCAAGCCGACATGGCTCTTGTCGACAAGCACCGACGGCTGTGTCGCCCGCCCCGGAGCTTCCTGCGGCCGCTGTTCATATACTTCGTAGTCGATGTCAGCCGTGGCGGCCAGGAAGCCATCTTCAGTCCTTGTGAGCGCGTGGCGCACCCGAAAGATCCCCGGATCGACCGGCTCGAAAGCCGACATTGTGATTTCGATCGGGGCACCCGCCCTCAGCTCGCTGTGGAACGTCAATCGCTCACGTAGCGGGCCGAGCTTTTCCCTCACGAGCAAATCATTGCCCACACTCTGCCAGGCGTCATCAAGCCCGACCTGTTCGGATAGGTCGAAGCGCTGGGCGTAGAACTGAATGTTCATATGGCCCATTTGATCGCATTCCCAGGCATCGACCGCGCCCCGATAGGTTAGCTTCCCGCGCGACGCCAGCTTTGCGGTTTCGTTGACCAACGTGCTCATGAGGACCGCGACATGCCCCACTTGCGGACAGTTCTCTGTTCGAGAGTCCGGAAGAATACGCCTTCCATGACGAGCCCGATGATGACGATCACCAGAAGGCCCGCGAAGACCTCGGGAATGTCTAGATCGTTGCGCTTCTCGAAAATGAACCAGCCTACACCCCCGCCCTTCGACGAAGCGCCGAATACAAGCTCTGCCGCAATCAGGGTTCGCCAACCGAAAGCCCAAGCGATCTTGAGGCCCGCGATTATTGACGGAAGCGCTGCCGGCATCAGGACTCTTGCGACGTACTGCAAAGGGGCCAAGCCGCAATTGCGCCCTGCCATGCGCAGCGTTTCGCTTACCGAAAGGTAGCCGGAATGCGTGTTGAGCGCGAAAGGCCATAGCACCGAATGTGCCAGCACGAAGATGATGCTGCCTTGTCCGAGTCCAAACCAGAGCAGGGCCAGAGGCAGAAGCGCTATCGCTGGAAGGGGATTGAACATCGACGTCAGTGTCGCCAGCACGTCGTTCCCCACCCGCGTGACGATGGCGGCCGTGGTCATCGCAATGCCGAGACCGATACCGACCGCATAACCGATCAGCAGCGTGTGCAGCGAGTTCCAGGTTCGCGAGGGGAGCACCCCATTGATCGTGGATTTCCACAAAGCAACGAGCACGTCGGACAGCTTTGGAAATACGAGGTCATTACTCACCCACGTTGCGTAGGCCTGCCAAACAAGTCCCAGGGCCACCAACACAAGCGCACGCCGAAGGCCCTCATTGTCGAGCAGCCGCTTCCAGAGCGGTAGCGGAAGTACCACAAAGGTCTTGTCCGGCTTGCCGAGGCGCTCGACGACAAAGTCCGGCCGTTCATTGGCATCCGCTAGAACCGTCATTGACTCTTCTCCACCGCGCTTCGCTCGCCTTCCTCGATCAGCATCGCCGTAATCCGCTGTTCCAGCGCTTGGCGTTGACTGACGTCCCAATCGGACGGACAGCCGAACTCGGCGCGCACCTGGCCCGGATGGGGCGACAACAGAAGGATGCGCGATCCAATCCGCGTGGCTTCGTCGATCGAGTGAGTAACGAAAAGCATAGTGAAGCGCAGATCGTCCCAAAGCCGCAGCAGTTCGTCCTGCAGCCGACGGCGGGTCAGGGCATCGAGGGCCGCAAACGGCTCGTCCATCAGCAGCACGTCCGGCTCCATCGCCATGGCTCTTGCGATAGCGGCGCGCTGCTTCATGCCGCCCGAAAGCGTGTGCGGGTAGGCGTCGATAAACTTGCTGAGGCCGACCTTATCGAGACTTGCTCGTGCGCGTTCGATGCGCTCCTTACGCGTCCAGGGCTTCGACGACATCGGGAAGGTCACGTTCTCCAGCACAGTCCGCCAGGGAAACAGCTGATCAAACTCCTGGAAGACCATCATCCGGTCCGGACCAGGCTTGCCAATCGGGCTGCCCTGCAGCGTAATCTTTCCTTCAACCGGCCGAACGAACCCTGCAACCGCTTTCAAAAGTGAAGACTTGCCGCAGCCCGAAGGTCCAAGCAGGATGAAGCGATCGCCATGGTGAACTTGAAAACTCACACGCCATGTCGCAGTCACCAGGCTCGTGCGCGAGGCGTATTGCAACGTCACACCATCGACGTTCAGCAGCACGCTTTTGCCAATGACGCGGGAGGGAACCTTCACCTTCGCATCCTTCTGTGCGGCTAACATCATGAACCGCTCGCACCGTGGAGGCCTTCAAAAAAAAAGTCCTTCCAGGAAGTCGGACGCGATTCCAGGAACCCGGTCTTCGAGAGAAAGTCGGCAAACTTCTCTGTTGATTGCGGGGCGGTCGTGTACACGTTGCGCGGATCCTGCACGATCTGCAGAAGGGTTTCGCGTTCGCTTTCAGGCGCGTTGGTGACGCGCATATAGGCTGCAACGGCTGCGGGCTTGTCGGCCGCGATCCTTCGCATGGCGTCATCCAACGCCAGCAGAAATGCCCGGTACGCGACCGGCCGCTTCTCGACAAAACTGGAAGCCGCCCACACGGCCGAGAAGGTCACCGGCCCGCCCATGATCTCGAAGGAATCGACGATCTTGTGCATGCCCGGGTTTCTGAGTACTTGCTCCTGGTAAGGTGAACTGCCGAAATAGGCCGAGATTGAGGAGCGTGGAGACAGCAGCGCGGCGACGGCATCAGGGTGCTTCATCGACACGGTCTGCGCGTCAAGGGCAGCGTATTTGTCCGCCCCAAATGCTTGCGCAGCGGCCATTTGCAGAAAGACGGCTTGCAGGGAGACCTTCGGTATCGAAAGCGCGATCTTGTCTTCAGGTTTGAAATCGCGAAGGGATTTGATGTCGGGTCGGTTGGTGACCAGCATCGCGGGTGAGGAGTCGAGCGCTGCAATGCCGCGAACCCTCATGTTTTTTTGCGTGCGATCCCAAAGCTTCAACATGGGCGCAAGCCCGCCGGCGGCGAGGTCGGCCGATCCCGTCAGGATGGCATCATTCAGGGCACCGCCGTTGCCGAGGTTCTGCCATTCAACCCGCAGATCGAGCCCAAGCTCCTTGGCTCTCCGCTCCCACATTTCCTCGGCCTGCATCACGGAAAGAGGCAGGTAGGAAATCCCGTATTGCAGAACGACTTTTGCCGTTTCGGCGTGGGCGCCCTGTACCTGCAAGCAGGTAAGGCCAAGCAGCAGGAACGCCAGTGCTGCTCGGGCGCGGCGGATCAAACATCGGGTCAAATCAGAAACCAGGTTCATCATAAGACCTCCTCACCTGCTTTGGATGTTCAGGCCGCCAGGGCCTTTGCGACCTCATAGGGCGCCGCCGTGAGCTCAAGCTCATATTCCACTGGCGGCACCACGATCTTCTGGAACGTTATCGGCTCACGGTGCCGGCTGGTCGCCAGCACCCGGATAACCAAGCAATGGGCGCGGCTGCCGAGGCCGAGCTTTTTCAGGATATCGGCTGACGGTCGCTCGATACGGGCCGTCTGACTGATGGCGAGGGTCGGCGCATTGAACTCATCGCTGAGAATCTGCTTGAGGTTTATCCCTTCGAGGTTCGACATCGGAAGGTCGAGCAGTCGCCCGAAGCGCGAAGCCCGCAGGTACATTTCGCTCCAGCAGTTGAATTTATCGTCGATGTTGATGAGGCGGTTGATTTGGACATAGCCGACCCGATCCTCACCCAGGATCGAGTTCGAAGCCGGCAAACTGGCCACCCGATTGCGGCTTTCAACGGTGGCATAGACCGGCAACAGCTCTTCGCGCGTGGGGTGGCGAAAACGGTAATGCCAGAGCTCCCTGAGTGAATTCCGCGCAGAGCGAACAAAGGTGCCGCGCCCGTGCTCGCGAACCAGATCGCCGTCGTTCGTAAGCGCGTTGAGTGCCTTTTGCACGGTACCGAGGCTCAGCCCTGTCGCGCTGCAAATCTCGCGCTCGCCCGGAAGCTTCGCGCCATCCAGGATGGCGCCGGAAGCGACGAGCGACGAAATCGCCTCGTACAACTGCGCAGCCTTCGAAAGGCCCTGACGCTGCGAGCGCTCGAAGGAGGCGGAAATCATCGACGCTATGCCGGTATCGACGCTATCGACGCTATCGACGCGCAAAATGCGCCCCGATGGCGTCTTCGCCGCCCCGCGCTTGGTTATTTGACCCGCGCGACCCGAATTGATCTGCTTTTTCACTGCAATACGCCTTGGTTGCCGAACAGCTTTTGATGCGCCTCATCGTCAAGCGGTGCCTGCTTGGCGACATCCTTGAAGAGATCCATGCCGCGGCTTACCGCCGGCCGGCTCGACACCCGGCCGAGCCAGGCCTTTGTCCTTGGGAAGCGCTCCAAATCCTGACCTTGTCGTCGGTGTCGGCAGATCCAGGGGAAGGTCGCCATGTCCGCAATGCCGTAATCGTCGCCCGCGATCCACGCCGTGTGTTCCAGCTGCCGCTCGATGACACCGTAAAGGCGCGTTGCCTCATTGGTATAGCGTTCGACGGCGTAGGCGACGTCTTGCTTGGCATAACGACGAAAATGCGTGGCCTGACCCAACATCGGCCCGAGACTGCTGCACTGGAACAGGAGCCACTCCAGCGTCTTCGCGCGCTGCGACCCATCGGTCGGGAGAAACCTGCCGGATTTCTCGGCCAAATAAATCAGTATCGCGCCAGTTTCGAAAACAGACAGCGGGGCACCGTCCCGCACGACATCACTGTCGGTGATGGCAGGAATCTTGTTGTTCGGACTGATTTTGAGAAACGCAGGCTCGAACTGCTCACCGCGTAAAATGTTGACCGGACGGGCATCATATCGCTCGCTCAGCTCCTCGAGCATGATCTGTATCTTCTGCCCGTTTGGCGTGGGCCAGGTGAACAATGTGATCATGACGCGTGCCTCGCTGCCAATCTCGATATACCACCCCGTACCCTCAATATTTCTACAGCACAAGAGCTATATAGCTCTTTGTTTGGGCAGACTGCATGCTATTTTACAGGCAATTATGCTGCTGCTGAAAATCTCGGCGGTCGCTGACCTGTTTATGTACTCTATAGCTCTTGAGCATCGAGGGACTGTCCTCTAAAGGAAGGGCTCACGAAGCAATTCAAGGGCACACGGCAATGACGACGTTGAATCGCAGCACCACCATCGGAGGCGCGATTTTCGACGGAAGGTCTTCTTCTGAACGCCATGCAATGATCAGCCCAACCGGTCGGCCGATCAGCTACGCGCAGGCCAATGCGTCCGTTCAACAATTGTCTCAAGCCCTTTCGGCAGCAGGCATTGGCGAGCGCGACCGGATTGCGACCTTGCAGCCACGCGGCGCGGCCGGAATGATCGCATTCCTCGCCGCATCGACTGTCGGATGTTGTTGTCCGATGAATCCCAGCATGCGAGCGGAGGAGTACGAAGCGTACTGCCGCATGCTCAAGATTTCTGCGGTTCTTGACGGAACCTCAAGCGCGATTGCCGTAGAAACCGCTGCGAAGCTCGGCCTGCCCCTGATCTCATTCACTGACAACGACGGTGAAATGAGCGTGAGCGTCTCACGGCCGCGCACGCGCACGCGCAAGCATGAAGACACCGAGCTTCCGCCTGGTACCACCCTTCTGATGCAGACTTCCGGTACAACATCGAAGCCCAAAATCATTCCCCTGACGCACCAAAACGTCCTGTCCGCGGCGCTTGGCATTGTCGACTGGTTTGACCTGACGCCCGACGATGTGTGCCTCAACCCCATGCCCCTTCACCACATGCACGGGCTGGTAACCGCGGGCACGGCCTCGCTGCTTGCCGGATCGTCGGTTTGCTGCCTCGAGGCTTTCAAGGCGCCGAGCTTCCACGAGGCGTTAGCGGCACTTCAGCCGACCTGGTTCACCGGCTCGCCAACAATGCACCTGGCATTGAAAAACTTCTACGATCGAGGACCGGACCTGGTACCAACGACAAGACTGCGCTTTTTCCGATCGTCCTCCGCCCCGCTGCCGGCTTCGATCATCGCGAACCTCGAGACACTTTTCGCGGCGCCCCTCATGGAAACCTACGGCCTCACCGAAACAGCATCGATGGTGTGCGCCAATCCCCTGCCACCCCGTCAGCGCAAGATTGGCTCGGTGGGCGTTGCCGTGGGCGCCGAGATCAGGATCTTCGATGATGGAGGGCGTGAAGAACCGGCCCGAGAGCCCGGGGAAATCGTGATCCGGGGCCCCAGCGTCATTCGCCGTTACCTCGGCAATAATGAGGCCAACAAAATCCTGTTTCATGACGATTGGTTGCGAACCGGCGACATTGGCTACCTCGACGAGGACGGCTATCTCTTCATCGTCGGGCGCAGCAAGGAGCTGATAAAAAGGGGCGGGCTATCGGTTTATCCCGATGAGGTCGACAATGCGCTCATTGCGCATCCAAGCGTTGCGGAATCGGCCAGCTTTTCGGTTCCCCATCCCACCCTTGGCGAAGAATTGGTTTCCGCAATCGTCCCGGTCGCGGGCCAGACGCCTCATGAACACGACCTTCGCACCTATCTTGCCAGTCAACTCAGCACCTACAAAGTGCCGGCCGCAATTCTCATCGTGCCCTATCTGCCAAAGAACGAAGCCGGCAAGATCATGCGGCGCGAGGTGCCGGCGCACTTTCAGAGCGCCTTTGAGCCGCGCAATCAGCCGCCGACCAACGAGCTCGAGCAGACGCTGCTCGAACTTTGGCGAACGGCCCTGGTTCGGACCGACTTCGGCGTCGACGACAATGTACTTCTGCTCGGTGCCGATCCCATTCGTTCAGGGGAGCTTGCCGAGCAATTATACGCACGGACCATGCTGCGTCTGTCCGTCAAGGACATTCTCGCGAATCCGAACGTGCGATCGATGGCAAGCCATTTGAGCCAGACAGGATAGCCAGATGGGATTCGCAACAGTCACGCAGGACGGGGCGATTTTGACCGTCACGATCGATCGCCAAGAGCGGCTTAACGCCCTGCACTCGCCGGCCCACTTCGAATTATCTGGCATCTTCGATACGTTTGAGCGCGATCCTGGCCTGCGGGTCGCAATCGTGACCGGCGCCGGTCAGAAAGCCTTTTGCGCCGGAAATGACCTCAAATTTCAAGCCGAGGGTGGCACGCTCGAGCGTCCTGCGACCGGCTTTGCCGGTCTCACCAAGCGTATCGGCCGGACGAAGCCGATCATCGCGGCCATCAACGGCCTGGCGTTCGGCGGCGGGTTCGAGACTGTCTTGAGTTGTGATCTTGCGATAGCGGCACCATTCTCCCGTTTCTGTTTGCCAGAGGTCAATCGTGGGCTTGTGCCGATGGTTGCACTTCATCTCTTGCCACGTCAGCTGCCGATGAAGGTCGCCAAATCGCTGTTGCTGACCGGCGTCGAATTCGGCGCCGAAGAAGCGCTCCGGTGGGGTCTCATCAACGAGATTTCCGAAGCGGATAGTCTCATGAGCGTCGCGCGACAATGGGCCGATCGCATCGTCAGCGCTTCGCCGGTCGCGGTCGCAACCAGCATGGACATCATCGAAAGAGGCCTTGCCAATCCGGACATCACGGCGGGCTTCAATACCGAATACGACAGTTTCAAACGGCTGCAGGCGAGCGACGATTTCATCGAGGGACCGCGCGCCTTTGCGATGAAACGTAAGCCGCAATGGCGCTGAGTATCCGAACTACCTTTCGGACAACCAAGAAGGATTTGGCCATGCTCCAGAAGCGGACCTTGATGATGCGTCTGAAGTCGATCGTCGTGACGACGCTGCTCTCCACTCTCCTGCCCGCGACGGCCGCCCTGGCGGACACCTCCCATGTCAAGATCGGATCAGGCTTCGGCATCCACTATCTGCCATTTTACGTGATGGAGAAGGAGCAACTGCTGGAGAAAAAAGCTGCGGCCACCGGCCTCTCGCTCAACGTGACCTTTGCCCGGTTCTCCGGCGGCGCCTCCCTCAACGATGCGATCCTGTCACGCGCCGTCGATATTGTCGGCGCCGGCGTCGGACCATTCTCGATCTTGTGGGACAAGACCCGCGAGAACCTGAAAATCAAGGCTATTGCCGCGATGGGAGATATCCCCCTGGTCGTTCTCACCAACGACCCGCGTATTCAATCGCTGTCCGATATCCGTGAAGGGGATCGGATCGCGCTGCCGGCCGTGAAGGCGTCCATGCAAGCGACGCTGTTGCAATTCGCGGCAGCCAAACTTTACGGGGACGCAAATTTCAACAAGTTCGACCCCTTTACCGCGACGATGGCGCACAGTGAGGCTTTGACCGCGCTGATTTCGCGAAGCGGCCTCATCAATATGCATTTTTCCGTAGCGCCGTACAGCACACGCGAACTCAAGGAAAAGGGCATCCGACAAATTGCCGACACGAGATCTATCATCGGTGGTCCAATGAGCCTCAATCTGACATTCATGAGCCAAAAGTTTCACGACGATAATCCCGTCATTTGTCGTGCTTTTCTCGCAGCGCTGTCCGAGGCCATGGAGCTTATCCAACACGATCCGGCACGGGCTGCGGAAATCTATCTTGCCAGCGACAAGGCGGCTGGCGCCGACCAAGCGACCGTGGAAACCGTGCTTAAGGATTTGAAGCCAGCGTTCACGGTTGTCCCGCACGGTGTCGGCGTCTTTACCTCCTTCCTGTACCGGGCCGGCATCGTCAAGCATGACCCGAGCAAGTGGAACGATCTGTTCTTCGACGAAGCCAATGCCCTGCAGGGAAACTGACGGGCGGCGCGGCGAATATTTTTGGTGATTGAAATGAATGCTTCCCCTTCGGTGGACCTTGGCGAGAAGCCATTTGCCTTTCTGCCACTTCCGGCCGGACGATCGACGGCGAAACCCCGACGCGTCGGCCTCACCATGATGATCGATCAAGGACTCCCGGCACATTATGCCGAAGATCTGGTCGCATGCGCGGGTGAGTATATTGATCTGGCCAAGATCAAGACGGGGACCGCACGCCTTTACCCCGAGCGCGTGCTCCGCGCTAAACTCGAGCACTACAAGGACCACGCCATCAAGCCGTTCATTGGCGGCCAATTTCACGAATTTATTGTTGCTACGACGGCCGGGCGTGCGTTAACAGCCTTCTACACCGAAGCAATCCGCCTCGGCTTTTCAGCGATTGAAGTCTCCGACAATGTCATTCCGCTGACCGATCGCGAGCGGAGAGAGCATATTCAGCGTGCACGGGACGCGGGACTTGAAGTATTCGGGGAGGTCGGGGGCAAGGATCGCCGCACGACGCCCCAAGAACTTCTTGATCAGGCCGCTATTTGCCTCGAGGCCGGAGCCAGCTTGGTTCTTGTGGAAGCGGCCGAACTTGTCGAGGGCGGACGCGTCGATCGCGCTCTTTTGCAAGCGGTCACTCAGGGCCTCAATCCGGAACACGTCATGCTGGAGTTGCCTGGTCCGTGGATACCCGACGTAAGGACGTGCGACATCGAAGCACTAAAAAAGCTTTTAGTTCTCGAATTTGGTCCTGACGTGAACGTGGCAAATGTTGCGCCGGATACGGTGCTTGATTTCGAAGCGACCCGCACCGGCTTTGGCGTGGCCGGACCGCTGCCGTCGCAATTGCAGAAGCCCGCGTGATTCGACCGGCTTTTAGCAGGGGGAAGCCTCTAAGCGCGAATTGAGCGAGCCACTTTCGGCTTCATGACGATCGGTCCATTGCGCCGGATAGAGGGCAGCACTCACAGAAGGTACGGATACTAAGAAGCTGTTCGCCTTACGTAAAAACCGGCAAAGCGCTTGGCAAGTTTGAGCTAACTTCAGCGAACATGTTCTAAGGAGATCGTATCACAATTGCATGCGTCAGGGAGAGACTGACGGATAATCGCAACTAGGTTTAAGTCCCAGACCCGCAACACTCGATTGTTGCGATTGGTTGAACGGCAAATTCCCAGGCTCGTTGCTGAACAGATCCAAATCTGCGGCACCTGCGTCCCGAACGCAGTGAACATCTTCCAAGTTGTTGATTTTTCTCGTTGCGATAGGTGCGTCTCGTTTTGTTCACGGTCGTTTCGCCCAATTCGTTGGACGTTGCGGTTGACGTACCAGTTCAGACCCGCCGTGTGGACGGTCTGTTTTCTGCCCGCCACGCCATTCGCGGTTGCCAGCTGATCGTTGAGATCGATCATACTGATTAGGCCTCGACGCTAGGTCAGCTCGAAACGTTCTCGTACCAACGCTCCAGTGCGGCGTGCTCACCGGGCACCGAAAAATTCATGGCTTTGGTCGCAAAATCGACAGAGACCAATGCGGTGATGTCTGCCGCCGAGAACGTGTTGCCGGCGACAAAGGGTACTTCTGCAAGACGGCTATCGAGATCGGCGTAGAAGTTTTTCACCCGAAGCCGGCTGCGCTCGGCCAGCGCCGGAATTTGATCATAATCGTGGGGTCCAGCAATCGCACGGCCCTTGAGGCGTTCCGCGGCGTTGCGAACCGCTTCCATGACGGCCGCAAAACCCTCGAGTTCGGCGCGCCGTTCCCACATGGCAACCAGCGCCTTGTCTTTCGGCGTCGACCCGAGCAAAGGCTGCGCCGGATAGACCTCTTCGAGATAGCGCCAGATTGCCGGAACCTCACCGATCGCAGTGCCGTCTTCCAAAACGAGTGTGGGTACGACGCGTCGCGGATTGATCGCGCGGTAGGGATCGGAGTGTTGCTCGCCCGTGGCGAGATCAACCGGTGCAAGAGCGATAGCGATGCCATTCTCAGCGAGGAAGATCCGAACCCGCCGGGAGTTCGGCGACGCGGCGGAATGGTAGAGTTTCAGGTCATTCGACATCAGGGAGCCTCATCTTCTTTTGCTGCCGGTACGATGGTCGGTGGCAGAAGCCAGCCAGACTGCGAATCCTGTCGTCCGATCTCGTGACTCAGCTGTTTGCGTCATGCGGGAAAGTGGTCGCCGAACATGGGCAATCCGCTCTTCGATTCGGCTTTTGTCGCTTCGTCCTGAAGTACATCCCAATGCTCGGCCAGCACGCCGTTCTCGATCCTCACCACGTCGGCGGCCACCCATGCCGCAGGTTGCCCGTGACCCGAAAAGCGGCCGTGGACGATGACGTAGTCATCCTCCGCCAAAATCAGGCCGGGCTCGTAGCGCAGGCTGTCGGGAAGGCTGCGGATAAGCCCGAACAGCCCTTCGCGACCGGGTTCGATGTGGGCGCTGTGCTGAATGTACTTGTCGGACCAGAAGCGGGATGCCGCATCGTAGTCACGTTTATTGAACAGCGTGTCGAATGCTTCGAGCACGAGTACCTTGTTTTGCTCCGGTGTGGTCCTGATCATGTGTTGTCCTTCGCTTTTCGACGGAATAGCAGTCTGGATCGATCCGGCGCGAGTCATCGCGACCAACGCGACTGTGATCACGCTGAACAGGGAGATCACGCCCGCGCCAAGGTTGACGGCGAAACCGAGCCCGTGCGCAGTCGCCACCGCACCGAGAAGCAGCGAGACGGCACCCAACGACACATAAGCCAGCAAATAGATTGCCGAGAGCACGCCGCCGCGGTGCTCGGCCGGCGCCGCGCTGTTGATCGTCTGCAGGCCGCCGAAAAACAGCAGACTATATCCGGCGCCGGAGATCGCCGTAGCGGCGAGGAAGACTGGCAAATGATGATGAGCGACCGCCGCCGCCAGCAGCACCATGCCTAGTGCGGATGCGGCAGCGCCACCGGTCATCGCGGCCCGAGGTTGCAGCCTCCTCGCGCCAATCCCGACCACGGCCGAGGCGATCGCGAATAGGGAAAGAGCCGCGCCGTTCACGAGAGCGTTGGGCGATCCAACGAGATCGCGGGCAACCTGACTTCCGAGCGACAGGATCAGTACGCCGTGTGTGTAGGCAGTAGTTACCGCCGCCGCCGCGATCGCGAAAACGTTGCGCAAATGGTTCGGTATGAAGGGAGTTTTGGGACGCCAGCGGCCCAGGGCTTCGCTGCCGGTATGGCGCGGCAGGAACCATGCCGTGGCAAACAGCGCAGCCAGGACTGCGGACAGCACCCAAAAGTTCAGCCGCGTGGGCAGCGGAGCATATTGAACGAGGGCGCCGCCGAGCAGCAGTGCTGCTCCGAAACCGACGGCTTGGGCGGCATTTGTGATCGTGGCCGCGCGCTTCGCCGCTCCCTGGCCGCTGAATTCCACCATCGCAGCAGTCGACGCGCCCGCGGTAAGGCCGACGCCGATGCCCATGAATGCGCGCCCCGCAAACAGCCAGAGCACATCGGGCGCCTGCGCCAAGAGCAGGGTGCCAAAGAGCGAAGCGCCGACACCCCACAGGATTGCGGCGCGACGGCCGACATAATCGGACACATCGCCGAAGCCCACCAGAACGGCAGCTACGACAATAGGATAGATGGCGAAGACCCCGGTCGTAACCGTGTGGGTGAGATGCCACTCCTCGGCAAACAGCGGATAGGTCATCGCCGGCGCAGCGCTGGTCCAAAAGGTGTGCGCGACCACGCCGGCCGCAACCCAGAAGCTTGCGCGTTGCCCAAGCTCGTACGGTGCGGAGTTCCGCTGGGTACAGCAGCCGGGCCGGTGAGGCCCGCAAGCGGCTGGAGACAGAAGGGGATCCTTGATCATCGCTTTACTCCCGGCGCTCCCGGCGTTCCAACTTCACAGGTTCGAGCCGCCATCGACGCGGATGATATCGCCGGTGATCCATCGGGCATCTTCGGATGCCAGGAAGGCGATAACGCCGCCGATGTCGTTGGGCTGCGCGAGGCGCTTCAGTGCCTGAATGCCCAGCGCGAAGTCGCGGCCCGCGTCTGTCCTCGTGAAGTTCAACATGTCCGTCTCGACGACACCGGGTGCGACGGCATTGACACGGACACCGCGCGCGCCAAGCATCGAGGCGAAATGCTTCACCAGGGTGTCGATGGCGCCCTTGGTTGCCGCATACGCGGGTTCCGTTCCAACAACGGCGCGCGCCGCGAGCGATGAGAGGAAAACGATGCTGCTTCCCTTGCACATGATCGGAAGCAGCTGCTGCACAAGAAAGAATGGTGCGCGGACGTTGACTGCGAACAGCCTGTCGAAATCCTCGACCGTCGTTTCCTCGATGGTCGCCGCTTTCAAGATCCCTGCGTTGGCGACAAGGATGTCGAGGCGATCTCCGACAATACTGCGGACCTGCCTGGCAAGCTTGCCGGCGCCGTCCGCGGCGGCAAGGTCCGTCGCTATGGCATCCGCTCGGCCGCCGGCTGTGGCGATCTCTGCGACAACATCGTTGGCTTCCTTCGCGCCGCGGCCGTAATGCACGAGAACCTGGGCGCCGGCGGCGGCAAGCGCGAGTGCGCTGGCGCGTCCGATGCCGCGCGAACCGCCGGTAACGAGCGCAGTTTTGCCGGTCAGGGTAGCCATGATCGTCGTCCTTGGTCGTTGCCGCGGCGGCTAAGTGACCGCTTCGTATCCTCACACGCCTCGGCGCTCGTCCGCCGACAGGAACATCGAGACATGACGGACGAAGAGTTCGGGATACTGGTACTGCGAGCCGTGATTGGCGTCGGGGTAGAGGATGAGTTGGGCGTTCGGCAGGTGCTGCTGCAGGATGAACGAGTTCACCGAGTAGACGATCACGTCCTTGCCGCCGTTCACCACCAGCGTCGGCTGGCTGATCGCCTTGAGATAGGCGTACGACCCTTTGAACTGAATGCCCCATTTGCCTAACGCTTCGAGTTGTGCGGGTGCCACCTTTTCGTTGACCTCCGGGTCCCGGTTTTCTTTGCGCAGGCGGAACCGCTTGAGAAAGTCGTGGCCGGCTGCCTGACTTGCTTCCGACCGGGTGAAATGGACGGCGAGCCAGAGGTGGTCGGGTTCTTGGTAGGTTGCGCCGAAAATCTGCTGCGCTTCGGGCGTCAGATTGGCCATACCCTCGCCCCCGCGTGGTCCGGTCCCGACAAGGACCAACTTGCGAACGAGGCCCGGCGCCTGGCCGGCGATCTCCTGAGCAACGAGGCCACCGATGGAGAAACCCAGCACGTCGACCCTTGACAGACCCAGCGCTCCAATGAAGGCGATGGCGTTGGCGGCCATACCCTCGATCGAAGTTGGCACTTGCCCTGAACTGCTGGCGACGCCGGCATTATTGAACAGGATGACTTCGCGCTCGTTCGCGAGTCCGTCGGTCACCGCCGGATCCCAATGGTCCATCGTCCCGGTGAAGTGCTGGTTGAAGACGAGCGGCACGCCCGATGCATTGCCAAAGCGGCGATAGGCAAAGCGGATGCCGTTAGCTTCGACGAATTGCGTCGGCGCGGTCTGGTGGGTGTGAATCATCTGGTCGAGCCTTTTCACTCAGTGGGTACCGCATCCGGTAGGAGCGCCAGGGCCGCTCTCGCGCAATCGATGTCGTTCTGCACCACGGGCGCTCCGCTCACCCCGATCGCCCCGACAACCTCGCCGTTCACCTTGATGGGAAACCCGCCACCCCACGCCGCTACACGCGCAAGCGTGGGGATGCCGGCCAAAAGGGACGGGTCGCCCTGGATAAAGTTGAAAAAGTCCTGAGTGGAGACGCCGAATAGAGCGGTGTACGCCTTCTTTTGCGCAATCTCGATGGTAGGCATCGAGGCCCCATCCATCCGGCTAAAGGCCTTGAGATTGCCGCCGTCATCGAGGATCGCCACGTTCTCGCTGACGCCAAGTTCTCTGGCTTTTGCCACTGCTGCATCCACCATTTTCTGTGCCAGCTCAGAAGAGATGCTGTGTTTCTTCACAACGTTAGCCATTGGATTAACTCCTCAGTTGATATGCACTGCGCGCTTATCGGGTGTGGGTCGTAATAATCGACTCCCTTGCGCATCCCTGGTGCCGCAAGTGATCACATGGCGGTTTTGCCGCCGTTGATCCTGATGATCTGGCCGGTGACGAAGGAAGCTTTGTCTGAAGCGAGGAACACGATAGCGTCGGCGATCTCTTCCGGCTTCGCACCGCGTTTAAGCGGTATGGCAGCATAGAACGCCGCCTTTTTGTCGGGCGTCCCGGTCAGACGTTCGAGCATCGCGGTCTCGGTCGGACCAGGCGCGACGGCATTGACGCGCACGCCGGAAGGGGCGGCTTCGAGAGCGGCGGATTTCGTGAGACCTTCCACCGCGTGCTTGCTTGCGGTGTAGAGCGCTAAATTCGCCGCACCGCGCTCGCCCATGGTCGAAGAAATATTGATGATGCTGCCTGAGCCTTGCGGCTGCATGACCCGCAGTTCGTGCTTCAAGCTCAGGAGCGTGCCAAGCACATTGGTGTCGAACATCCCTGCATAGCTCTCGGACGTCTGCTCGGCCAGCGGGCCAGGTTTTCCTTCGGTGCCGGCATTGTTGACCGCGACATCCAGGCGGCCGAAGCGCGCGACAGTCTGTTCGACAAGGTTGCGCACCTGGTCTTCGTGGCGCACGTCCGCCAGAATGAAGGCGGCTTCAACGCCGAGGCTACGAAGCTCGGCTTCGAGTGCCTTGCCTTCGGCCTCGCGGCGGCCGGACGCAACGACCGTTGCGCCTTCCTTGGCAAAGGCCAATGCCGTGGCACGACCGATGCCGGTCAGAGCGCCGCTAATGAGGATAACAGGAGCGCCCATAGCGGTCGTCCTCTGAATCTTGTTGTTGACCTAAGACGTATGCGAAGCCGTGGCTTTCGGGCGCGGAGCAAGCTTCAGCGCCAAAACATGGTCAGTTGGCGCTGTGTCCGCCGTCGACGTTGAGGACGTGGCCGGTGATGAACCTGCCTTCGTCCGAACCGAGGAACACGATGCCGTCGGCAACCTCCTCGGAGAGGACGAGCCGACCGAGCGGAACCTGGGTCACCAGGGCCGCCTTGTTCTCCGCCGTGCCAGTAAAGCGGGTCAGCATGCCGGTGTCCGTGGGGCCAGGCCCGACGGCGTTCACGCGAATCCCCGATTTGCCGAGTTCGAGCGCTACCGACTTGGTAATGCCTTCGACGGCATGCTTGGCGCCGACGTAGATCGAGGCATAGGGCGCGCCCCTGTGCCCATAGGTCGAGGAGATATTGATGATGCTGCCGCTGCCCTGGGCCTGCATGGCGCGCACTTCGTGCTTCATGCTCAGGACCACGCCGAGAACGTTGGTCTCGAACGTCGCGGCAAAGCTTTCCGCGGTCTGGTCCGTGATCGGGCCGACCGCACCTTCGGTGGCGGCATTGTTCACCGCGACATCGAGACGGCCAAACCGCGCGACGGTCTTGTCGACCATAGCGCGGACGTCATCCTCCTTGCGGACGTCGGTGTTGATGAACTCGGCCTCGGAACCGAACGAGCGCAGCTCCTTGACGAGCGCCTGGCCGGCCTCATCACGCCGGCCGGCAACGACCACCTTCGCGCCCTTCTTGGCGAAGGCGACGGCAGCGGCGCGACCAATGCCGGTCAAGGCACCCGTGATCAATACGACTGGGTTGCTCATTTGTGATCCTCGCAATTTGCTGCCCTACCGGCAGAGCATGGAACCGGATACCTATGGCCGCGGCTTTTAGAGACCGAGATCAGTCTCAGGTGCCCTCGTTGAAAGCCATGTAGGCTCCTCTGGCGCTCCCGAAAAAGACTTTGTAAGCTGGGGGGCATGCCTTCGCGATATGGAGAGCGCTATGGAGCTACGGCACCTTCGCTATTTCATCGCGGTCGCCGAAGAGGGCAGCCTGACGCTCGCGGCCGAAAAACGGCTGCACACCGCGCAGCCTTCGCTGAGCCGGCAAATCCGCGATCTCGAATACGAGGTCGGCGTTCAACTGATGAGCCGCAGCGTGCACGGCATCGAGTTGACCGCCGCTGGTCGCGCCTTTCTCGACCATGCGCGGCTGGCGCTCACCCAAGCCGATGCAGCCAAGGAAGCAGCGCGGCGGGCGGCGCAACCCGCCAAGCCGACCTTCGCTCTAGGGTTTCTCACGGGGAAAGAAATAGATTGGTTGCCTGAAGCGCTGCGCATCCTTCACGATGAACTGCCCAATATAGAGGTCACGGTCTCAAGCCAGAATTCCCCGGACCTCGCTGACGCCTTGATGCGGGGGAGGCTCGACGCCGCGTTCATGCGGCCGGAAGAGCGGGCGGACGAGCTGGTTTACAGGCGTGTGATTACGGAGCCGTTCGTCGTGATATTCCCCAGCGACCACCGCCTTGCCGTGCGTGACTCCGTTGAGCTGCGAGAGATCGTGGGCGAAACATTCATCATACCATCGAAGACGGCCCCAACCTCGCGCGCTGTGATCGAGGACTACCTGAAGCGATCCGGCCTGGATATCGTTCCGGATCACGAGGTGGACAACATTACCCATGCGGTGTCCATGATCGCGTCGACCGGCGCCGTAGCACTGCTGCCCGCGTACCCAAGTAATCTTCTTCCTTGGTCCGTGACCAGCCGTCCGCTGGTGGGTGAAGCGCCAACGATTGATCTGGTCCTAGGTTACAACAAAGCAAACACCTCGCCGATTCTCAAACTTCTCCTCTCCAGAATTGATGACTTGACCGCCCAAATATCCAGCAAGGCGCGCCGGATGACCGGACCGGGATCGGCCGCTCCGAAGCGATGACGCACATGCAGGCTGTGGCGGTGGAACCATGGCAGACCCTCGGTCCAGACCACGAACGTCCGCCAAAAAGAAGTCGTCCGTCTTGAAGCCGAAGGCGGCGAAGGTCAGCCGACCGCAGAGCTAGGGCCGACAACCCGCCCCCTTTCCCGCGTGCAGCGTTATGTCTCGGCCTTGGCAGCCGCGGCAGAACTCCAAAGCGAGCCGGGATTGGCGCGATCAGGGTAAAGCTCCAGCATCCGGTCATAGAACTCGCGGGCGGTTGTTGTCGCGTCATTCAACCGAATGAAGTTGCGGATGTACTGGCGCGTTTCTTCCACATTTTTCGGACTGTCCTCGTTGCCGGGAATCTTATGTCCCGCAACAACCGCTGACGCTTTCAGCGCTTCGATTTTGTCAAGCGCGGCAATCCATTCCAGCCTGGTTTGCCGGTTCGACTCGTTGAGAAATGGATGAATGCCGTTATAGACGGCATCGCCGGCGACGACCAATTCGATCGATGGAACGTGAAGACACGTCGTATCATCAGTGTCGGTATGCCCGACTCGTACAACGACTAATTTGCTTCCTTCCAAATCAATCTCATTGCCTTCCAACGGATCCGCGATGGAAATGAGATCTGGAATTTGATTTGGGAACAGCTTGCGCCATCGGCTGTTCAATTTTTCCGGCGTAATCTGAAGCTTCATTTTTGCCACGACATCGGGTGTCGCCAGTGCTTTCAGGTCTGGGAATCGATCCTGCAGCACCTTTATCCCAAAAAAGTGATCCCCATGTGCATGCGTGACGTAAATTGCCTTCAGCGTCTTTCCGCTCGCAACGATGACGTCTGCCAAACCGTTGCACTGCTCTACCGTAAGGAAGGTATCGACGAGTACCGCGTCTTGCTCTCCGTAGATCAGCGTCGCCGAATTGGCCACCCACATCAGGGGCTCCTTGCCGGGCGGCACATCGCGGTTCAGGCCCGGACGAGTGACGGTGAATACCTTGTACCTCAATGGAGGTGCCTTGCTATCCGAACTTGCCACCGCTGCTCCCGGCATCATCGGAAGCATAACCAGGGAAGCCAGCTTCATCATATCGCGACGGTTCATACCAACCTCGTATCATTTGGCCGCCTTCACGCGTCGTGACGGCGCAGAAACTCGGTAGCCAAGGAGAGAAATTCATCGGCTCCCTCGAAGTAGGCCAGGTGCCCGGCACTAATCTGTCGGCCCATCGCGCCGGGAATACTCGCGGCCAACTCGGGTGTCTGCGTGACGATCTGATCGTGAGCACAGTTAATTACAAGCGTGGGGCTTGTAACGCTTCTGGCTTGTTCGCTTACATCGACAGCCAGATCCAGTTCGACCTGACGTGTAATCCCCTCCCAATTGGCGAGAGGCATGTACCGTTGGATCATGCCTTCGATGGTCGAAGCGCCGACGCTCGAAACAAACGCCGGCGTGAGTCCGGCGATCAGGAGTAGCCTCAGAAAGGCGTCGCGGTTGGTCCGGAGCAGGTCGAGCCAGAGTTCGAATTGAAGCTTGAGCCGCGGCTCTGCGCCCCGCGAAAAGCCGGCGACCACAATGAGGGATCGAACCAGATCCGGGGAACTGGCCGCAAGCTGAATGGCAATCGCCGCTCCCAGGGAATGACCGACCAGATCGAACCGGTCTACACCTGACGCGCGGGCCACTTCCCTTACCTGCCGCGCAAGTTTTCGCAGGGTAAGTGCGCTGCCGTCATCGATCGTGTCTCCGGAGCCCGAGTAATCCAAACTGATCACGGTTCGATGTTTGCTTAACTCTGCGATCACTGGGCCCCAATGCGCATCCAGGGCGGCCGTGCCGTTTACGAGCACGACAGCAGGACCGCGCCCGTGCAATCGATATGCGACACGCGCATCATCGACGTTTACCACGCTTGTAGTTGCCACAAATTCACCCTTTCCATTGTTCGGATGATAGTCGTCATCTAATTGATGCGTGTCGCGCTTGATGGCAAGTCAAGGCGTCGTGAGGACGCTCGGGCAGAGGTGTAATCGTCGTGATCCTGAGCACGGGCCCGCGCGGGCAATCAAGCGGCGAACTCGATGCCGCCTGCGTCGTCTACGGCGCGTACGTAGGCGACGTAGCCGTCCGGACGGACAAGCATTGAAGCGAAGTTGCCGAGCAGGCCGTCGTTGGCGCCAGGTGCCACGCTGACGATGTTGATTTCGTCCCTGACGGGCTTTGCGTTGCTCTCCGCAGCGACTTGCAACAGGACCCAGCGGCCTTCCTGGAGATAGGGGTAGAGGGTCGTGCGCGAGCCGTCCCTCAACACGAGATCCCGGTCGGAAAGACGATGCCCGCTCACACCTTTCCGGTGTTCCCAATTGTGCTCCGCCCGAAACAGCGGTTCTGGATAGGCGACGCCAAAGCCGGAGAGCTGATCCGAGAGCTGGCGGTTGACCTCCGGCACGCGAAGAAAGCCGCTGAGCATGCGCCGCAGAGCCAAGGCCGGAGGATCAAATGCGGAGAACAGCGCGAATTGCGCGAGCGTGTCATCCTGGAGCGCCTCGCCGATCGGTCTACGTTCCGACTGATAGCTATCGAGTATCCCGTCAGACGCGGTACCGTGTATAACACTCGCCAGTTTCCAGCCGAGATTCATGGCGTCCTGGATGCCGACGTTCATTCCCTGACCGCCCATCGGCGGGTTAATGTGAGCGGCATCGCCAGCCAGGAAGATCCGTCCTTTCCGATAGCACTCGGCGAGGCGCGATTCATCCGTGAAGCGCGATATCCAAACAGGATCGCGCGGACGGAGATCCCTGCCGAAAATGCGGGCCGCGCAAGCCGCGACCTCGGCGAGCGATACCAGCTCGGAGGATGCCAGATAGGGTGACGATGCATCAATGACGCCAATTCTATGATGAACACCATCGCCACGTGGCGCGAGAACCAAACCGCCAGCCTCGTTGACCAGGGTGAGGACCGGTTTCTCTGGTGGCGCATCAAGCGCGACGTCTGCCAATGTCATTGCGTGCCGTGCCGGATGACCGACAAAATCGATGGCTAAGGCTTTCCTTACGATACTGCGAGCGCCATCGGCGCCAGCGGCGTAGCGAGCGGCAAAGCCGAACGGTGTCTCGCCGTTCCGGCCCCGTACGATGACGCTGTCGGCATTCTGCTCAACCTGTTCCACAAGGTGGCCACGCCTGATGTCGACACCCAACTCCAGTGCACGCTCCTCGATGAGCCTTTCGGTCGTCGCCTGCGGCAGGAACAGCGTGAAAGGAAAGCGCGATTCCAATGTCGAGAAATCAAGCAGCGTATCCAGCCCTCCGAAGAAAAACCCAGGGTTCGGACGACCTTGTGAGAGGAAGCGTTCCGCGATCCCACGCAGGGCGAACACCTCCAGGGTTCGACCGTGGAGCGTCAATGCGCGGGATTGGGTGACGCGTTCGGTGCGCCGTTCCAGCACGAGGACTTTCACTTTTGCCAGCGCCAGCTCACACGCAAGCCACAGTCCCACCGGTCCGCCGCCAATGACGACGACGTCAAATTCATTGCTCATGATCATCTCACCACATATCTTACGATGTTAGATATAATCTAACGATGTTAGGGAGATCAAGCAGTGGCAGCCGGTGTGGGCATTCAACAAGAGGTGATCGTACGGGCGGCGCTGACCTTGCTTGATGAGGTTGGGCTGGAGGGTCTCACGATGCGGCGGCTCGCCACCGCCTTGAAGATTCAGGCGCCTTCGCTGTATTGGCATTTTCCCAACAAGCAGGCGTTGCTGGACGGCATGGCGGATGCCATTTTTGGCGCAGTGTCGCTGCCGCGGAATCTCAAGGGGAAGACCTGGGATGTGCGGCTGAAGGCGGTTTTCCGTTCCATCCGGAGGGCTTTTCTCGCCCACCGGGACGGTGCTCGTGTCTTCGCCGGCACGTATGTTCCTACCGACAATGTGCTTCGAGTCGTCGAAGCCATGATGGCGCTGATGCAGGAAGCTGGCGCTTCGCCAAAGCTTTCATCCGACGCAGCCTTCAGCCTCGTCTATTACGTGCTGGGTTTCACGATGGAGGAACAGGGACTGGATCCGCGAACAGGCGGCCCGCTCGATCTCGCGAACCGGCAAGCGGAGTTCGCGAACCTTGCGGCAATGAAGTACCCAAGCATCCACGCGGCTTTGCACCGTATGTTCGACAACGATCTTGACGATCGCTTCGAAGCAGGACTCGATCTGCTGATCAGCGGGCTAAGGGCCCGGATCGATACCCGATCGTAATTCCGTTCTCGCGGACCGACTGGCCATAGCTGTGCACCCCATATTTTAGCCGGGCGCCTTCTTGCACCCGAATGACGACGGTGCACCGTGCGGCTATCGCGGTTGGGTTTGTGCTGCAGCCTAGCCAAAGCGCCGATCCCGCAGACGGCCGCTTTGCGCCAAACCCGGAAGTCGCGTTTTTCAGCCGAGCGGCATTCCGAGCATGGACTTGGGTCGGATGGCACGGAGGTCGCGGTCAGCATAGGCTCGATAGAGTTGAAACAGCCGACCTACTCCTCACGATACACAGTGAGCGTTCGGTAAGCGATCTAGCGCTGGTCAGCGTATACGGCGCAGGCGTCAGTTTGAATGTCGCATGTTCGCAGCCGCTTCCGCGACTTGAGTCTCGCGCATCGCGCGCCGTTTGGTTGAGTCGGCCAACACGGCTGCCACGATCTCCGGTGGCGAAGTATAAGGCGTGCCTCCCGTGAACGGAGGCGCCGGATCGTACTCCATGGCAAGCTGGATCTTGCGAGCAACCTTTTCGCCAGCGAGGTCACCCACTACGCGGAGTGCCATGTCGATGCCTGAAGTTACTCCACCTGACGTGTAGATATTGCCATCAACGGTCATTCGATCGTTCGAAACCGTCGCGCCAAAATTTGTAAGGAGGTCGCGGGCCTGCCAGTGCCCGCCAGACCGGCGGCCAACCAGAAGACCAGCCGCCCCAAGCAGCAAGGAGCCGGTGCAAACGCCAAAGACGTATTGAGAGTGGGCCGCTTCCCGTTTGACGTATGCGACCCACGCGGGATCAAGCATCGCCGTATCGATTCCCGTGCCTCCAGGGATAACAATAATATCGCTCTTTTTGGCGGTCTCGCGTGTGACATTCGGGACTAAACGAAGTCCACGGTCTGTTCGCACGGGATCCATTGTTGCCGCAACAAGATCGACGGTCCATCCCGGCGTGCGAGAAAGGACTTCGAATGGACCGGTAATGTCGAGCTGTACCATGTCGGGCACGGTGACGATATTGCAATGCATCGGTCGTTTCATCGATGGTTTGCCCGGACCGTCTTCCGCCGCCTGGACAACATTGCTGCTGCGACTGAGCGCCGAAGCGGAAATTGCGAAAGCCAAGGCATCACGCCGTGTTAGTTTCATCTGTATCTCCGCTCAAGAACTTGACAGAACCGTTTCCCTGGCAAACATGTATGTATGTCTCGTTCATGATCAGCGGCTTGTATATGTCAAACAAGCGACAGAAACTGCCACGAAGAACGTTTTTGATATTGGCGTTTAACGGCGTTCAGATCATTGACATCGCGGGGCCCGCCCAGGTTTTGAGCACTGCGAACGAAGAAGGTGCGGACCCACCTTACGATGTCCGAATCGTTGCGCTTCAAGCTGGTTTGATCGAGAACGCATCCGGTTTCGCTATATTGGCCGGCGAAATTCCAGAAGAGGGCGCGGTGGACACGCTCGTGGTTCCCGGGGGGCCTGGTGTTCATAACCTCCGAAAGAATCCGTTGGCAAGCATTGCACTTAATGAATTGAGCCAACGCGCCGCACGGGTTTGCTCTGTTTGTACGGGCGCCTTCCTTCTGGCGGAGGCAGGCATTTTGGACGGTCGCCGGGCAGTCACGCACTGGCGCTCCTCCAATCAGTTGGCCCGAGACTTTCCTAATGTGAAGGTTGATCCCGAGCCACTATTCCTGAACGACGGACCCGTATGGACGACGGCTGGCGTGACCGCTGGTATCGACCTGATGTTGAACCTGGTGCAGCAAGACCATGGTGCGGCACTTTCCGCGCGCGTCGCCCGCCGCCTCGTCGTCTATATGCGGCGAGCTGGCGGTCAGAAGCAGTATAGTGAGCCTCTGGCGTTACAGGCGGCGAGCGGGGCCCCCTTCGATGCCTTGAGTTGCCAGATTGCAGGCGATCCTTGCTTGCAGTGGACCGTGGAGAAAATGGCTGAGGTTGCTGGCCAGTCGCTGCGAACTTTTCATCGCCGGTTCGAAGCGGCTACGGGCCAGTCTCCTGCCAAGGCGGTCGAGAAGATCCGGTGCGATCTCGCACGGTCGCTTCTTCACACGACAGATCTGAGTCTTGGGCAGATTGCCGATCGCACAGGGCTAGGCTCTGAGACTCAGCTTAGACGTGCGATGACCCGACAGTTCGGCGTAAATCCGAGCGAGATGCGTGACCGGTTTACATAATTGCGCACTGATGGAACATAAAGCGCTCGCTGCGTCTATCCGGATAGCATCACAATGGCATGGCCATTTGGTGAGGAAGCTTGGTCCCATAATCAAAAATACACAATGCGATTTTCAAAGTCGCCGGACAAATTGCTCAAGGTCAATGGGAAGCATGCAGACTGCCCTGAGCCAAAAGTCTGGATTGGGTCAATCGCTTCACTTTGACAGAGGACCGGCGACTTCCGAACTTCCTCTGAGAGCGGACATCGTCCCGCCTGGTCGGCACGTCTCAAACCTGCCGAAAATCAAACTTAGGGAATCGCGGCGCTTGGCACCTTTTGAGACATGCCGACCGGCCTGAAGTTGTCCTTTCATCGGGTAGATTGGAAGTAACCGGCGGCTGGTCAGAACGACGCGATTTGCACTTTCCGGACCTTGTCTGGACGACTGGCCGCTTTGCCAGAAGCAGAAGCGGACATTCGAGCGTCCAGCTTTCGACCCAAAACGGTCAGCAACTGTAGGTCTTGAGTGCGGAAAGCATTTGGTGAGATCGTCACGGCCCGCTCTTTGACTCAAACTCGCTGGCGGAAACGGATCATGTAAGTGTCCATCGTGTGATCGGCGACCTGATTCCAGAGATACTGGTCTCCCCGAAACGCGACGAAGTGTTCGTAGACCCGCTTGAACCATGCGTTTTTCTCGGACATTTCCGTGAAGACCTCGTTGGCAGCTTTCCAGCTCGCGTCCATGACTTCAGGCGGAAACGCCTTGAGCACGGCGCCCGCTGCGACGAGGCGTTTTAAGGCGACTGGATTCTGCGCATCATATTTCGCGGACATCCATTGATTCGTCTCCGCAGACGCCGATTGCAGGATGGTCTGATAGAGTTTGGGAAGTTCGCCCCACTTCTGCTGATTGACGAACAGGCCCACGGTTGGCCCGACCTCCCACCAACCGGGATAGTAGTAATACTTTGCCACCTTCACGAAGCCGAGCTTCTCGTCGTCGTGGGGGCCCACCCATTCGGCGGCGTCGATGGTGCCCTTCTCGAGCGCGGGATAGATGTCCCCGCCTGCGATCTGCTGGGGGACGACGCCGAGTTTCGACAGGATGATGCCAGCAAAGCCGCCGACGCGAAACTTCAGGCCCTTGAGGTCGTTGAGGGAATTGATTTCCTTGCGGTACCATCCGCCCATCTGGCAGTTGGTATTTCCTGCAGGCAGGAACAACACGTTGTAGGTCTTGTGAAACTCGTTGATCAGATCAAGCCCACCTCCGTGGTAGAGCCACGCGTTGCGCATCCGGACGTTCATGCCGAATGGCATGTCGGTTCCAAACGTAAAGGTCGGATCTTTGCCGAAGTAGTAGTATGGCGATGTGTGACCGCATTCGACCGTATTGTTCTGGACCGCGTCCAATACCTGCAAGCCGGGCACGATCTCGCCGGCTGCGAACACCTGGATTTTGAACTTTCCATCGCTGAGTTCGCTCACCCGCTGCGCCAGGAATTCGCATCCGCCGTACAGGGTATCCAACGATTTTGGCCAACTGGCCGGCATACGCCATTTGATTTCCGGTGTTGATTGGGCCAGCGCGGGGGCAGCGATTGCAGCGGTGGCTGCCGCGGTTGCTCCCAAGGCCGACGTCTTGAGGAATTTTCTCCGGTTGGTGATGCTCATTAGACGTCCCCCTTATGTTGTTGGTGTTTGCGAAATGCCGCGAAACGCCGATCAATGAATGTGGCTACCGCCATTCACGTCGATCGTCGCTCCGGTGACATAGGTTGAAAGTTGGGAAGCCAGAAACAAGCAGACGCCCGCGATATCCGACGGCTTTCCCGGCCGCCGCAGCGGAATACCCGCGACAATTTCGTCGAATTTATCGCGAGAGAGGTTATCGTCGAGCATCGCGGTCTCGACCATGGAAGGGCAGATGACGTTCGCGCGGATGCCCTGAGGGCCGAACTCGCGCGCGATCGTCTTTGTCAAGCTGACGACGCCGCCTTTGGAGGCGGCATAGTGAGCGCCACCTACAAGGCCGCCGCCCCGCTGCGCGGCGACTGATGCCAGATTGACGATGACGCCAGCTTTTCTGGCGGCGAAGACAGTCAATACGCTTTTGCAGATATTGAAGGTGCCTTTGAGATTAACGTCGAGAATGCGGTCGTAGTCCGCCTCGACGATCGAGAGCATCGACTGTGCCAGCACGATACCCGCGCAGTTCACTAGGCAATCGATGGTGCCAAACCTCGCCACGACTTCCGCTACGACGCGCTCGCAATCCGCAGGGTTCGTGATGTCGCATTTCAGTCCAGCGACGATGGGATCGGAGCCTGTTTTGTTCGCGATCGAGGCCACGATGTCGCTGATGATCCTGTCGTCCATGGCAAGGTCGACGAGCACGAGCCTTGCGCCGTTTTGCGCGAAAAGTTCAGCGGTGGCGTAGCCGATCCCTCTCAGCGAGGACGCGCCGACGATGATGCAAACCTGACCTTGCAGAAGCACCGAGCGCCCTCCCGAGCTATGTCGTTGCGTACAATCACATATGAATTCACTAATTCATATGTAAATCCATTTGACGACCCTGTCCAGACTGCCGTATACATTTTTATTAGCAAATATATTGCATCGCATATAAAATAGGATTTGAGCCGGATGTCAGCCAGACTGCAGAACAAGACTGTCGCTATTACCGGCGGTGCCGGCGGGATTGGTTCAGCGGCAGGCAGGCTGTTCTGCGAAGCGGGCGCACGCGTTGCCTTGATCGACACCGACGCCGTGGCGGCAAGAGAGACAGCAGAGTCCATTCATCGCGAAAATGCCGGTGCCGACATCCGCGCGTTTACGGCCGACCTCGGAGTTGAGGCGGAATCCGGTCGTGTCGTGGGAGAAATCGCGTCGGCCTTCGGGAGCGTTGATGTGCTGATCAACAATGTCGGCATTCGCCGCTATGAGCCGGTGGCAGACGCCCCATGGGGCACCTGGGACGCGATCGTGCGCATCAATCTGTTGAGTTTTGTCGCAATGTCCCGTGCCGTTTTACCTCTCATGCGGACGAAGCAATCCGGCAGCATTGTCAACGTATCGTCTACCTACGCCCTGTACGGCCGAAAAGGCATGGGCGCCTATGATGCGACCAAGGCGGCAGTCCTGGCCCTGACGCGCACACTCGCCTTCGAAGAAGCCGAGCATGGCATTCGGGTCAACGCAGTCTGTCCCGGCTTCACGCGGACGCCATTCCACGTCAACCGCATGGGACAGGAGGCGGTCGACGATCTCGTTCCGCCGTGCGCGCTGAAGCGCTGGGCCCAACCGATCGAACTTGCTTACCCGATGCTTTGGCTTGCTTCTGACGAAGCTTCCTATGTGACATCTGCCACCTTCATGATCGATGGCGGACTGCCCGCCTAGTCCAGTCCTGAACCAGCGCGAAAAGGATCAAACGATGAATATGAAATTCCACCACATGAATTTGTGTTCCGAGAACGTGCCCCGCCTGTCCGAGTTTTACCGCTCGGTATTCGACCTTGGCTCGGTCGACTATCAGCGCGTCAATACCGCCGATGGTTACGGCGGAAACGTCGACTTCGTGACTGACGGAGCGATCGAATTTCACCTGGCGCGCAGGGATGTCGACCTCGGCTTCCGCATGAAGCACATCATCAATCCGCTGGACCGGGGCCACTTCTGCTTTCGAACGGACGACATTCAAGCCTTCAAGCGACGCCTCGAGGAAAAGAAAATCCCCTATTCGGACTACGGAACATGGGCGATGGCCGGCTGGTACCAGATATTCTTCCACGATCCCGACGGCAACATCATCGAGGTGCATCAGACCGGCAAATAATTCCTGATGGCGGCGTTAGGTGATGGGTGTTCGCAGCATCCGATGGTACGTTACTGCTGATCAGCATTTGAACCCGGTTTGTGCAGCCTGCAAATGAGCGATGACCTAAAACTTGCCAAAAAGTCGAGTGAGCCGGAGGGGCCCGTTTATTCGGCACCTGCTCTTGAGAAAGGGCTCGATGTCCTCGAACTCCTCTGCAAGAGCGAAATCCCTCTCTCCCAAAAGGAGATCGGCCAACAGCTCGGACGCAGCACCAGCGAATTATACAGGATGATCACGTCCCTGATGGAGCGTGGCTACATCTTCAGCGTTGACGACAGGTTTCACATCACGACCAAGCTGTTCGAACTCGCGCATATCAACCCCCCGACGCACCGCTTGCTGACCGAAGCGATGCCGCTCATGCAAAAGCTCTCCACCGACCTCGATCAGGCTTGCCATCTGACCGTTTACAGCCTGGGTCGGCAGATCGTCGTGTCGAAGGTCGACGCACCGAGCGGAATGGGCTTCAGCGTCCGTGTCGGCGCCGAACTGGATGTTCTCGTATCGGCATCGGGACGCGTATTGCTGGCCTTTCAGGATGATGAAACGCGGCAAGCCCGCATCGAGGAATCGCTTACTCGGCGGCCGGATCAGGCCGATCTGCAAATCGATGCAACGCTGGATATGGTGAGGGTGCGCGGCTTTGAATCGATTCCGAGCGTTCAGGTCCGTGGTCTCTACGCCGTCAGCTATCCGATCCTGGTTTCCCAGGGTTACGCGATTGCTGCATTGACGGTACCCTATGCCGAGCGCATCGATCGAGTTGATCGGAAGTCGGTTGCGATGGTCGAGGCATCGTTGGGAACCGCAGCGCAGGCTCTCTCCCGAAGAATGGGTGGCGGATAGGTCTGCCCCTGACTCGGCTGCTACTGGCATTTGGCGGGCAACGTCGATCGAACGGAGGTCCGCTTTGCGCCGCTATTGTTGAAAAAGTCGTTTTGGGAAGGCGAACGAAAATTCTTAGAGCCGCTGATGCGTTTTGCGCGCGGCGACGTGAGGGACCATATCGTTTCATCCGAAATCGATCGCGGACCTCCGTAGTGGCGTTGAGAGGCGATGCAACAGCAGAAAGGTCCAAAGATCAACTTTCGCGAGATTTTTAGGGTCGTTCGATTTTCGACTTTTGCAACAATATCCGCCAGAAGCAGCCATTAAAAAACAGACGTGCAGGATGTCCGCTTTCACCCGGAAGCAAAAACGCTCACTCACGCCCTAGGTCAACTTTGTGCCAAAGCCGACATTATTCGATGAGTTCAAGAACGCGCATATCGCCGCCACGTAAGGTTCGGTGAACCGACAGGTGGCGGAGCCCTGCTGTCAACGGAATTACTGGTTTGCCTCTGCGGCGGCGGTGGCCACGTATTTCGTGTAGAATTCAGCAACCCGCGCGCGCCACATGCCGACGAATGCCTCCGATGTCACCTTGTCCACCGATTTCCACGCCTGCTTGAAGGCCGGAAGGGTATTGCCCCAGATCGCGCGTTTGCACCACTTCTCGCCCTTCCGGCCTTCGCTGGTGGCGCACATGGATTTCCAGGCGACGCGATCGGGTTGGCTGACGTGCTCGGCGGCGCCTTCCCAGCCCTGCTGATGGATCAGGTAAAGATCGCTCAAGTCCGGCTTCCGGTGCGTGATCCACTCGAACAGGATGCCTTCGGTAATTACCTTGTAGGCGGCCGCAACGGCGTTGTCTCGGGGACTGCGAATCTGCCCAAAGCCGAATTTGCCGAACTCATACTCGCTCAGCTGAAACAGGCCAATATACGACCCGGTGCGTTGATTGGGGTTGAAACCGGATTCGATCTTGGCAACCGCTTTCATGAAATTAGAATCGAGACCGAAAGCGTCGGAAGCGCGCTTGATCTCGTCGACCGGCGTTCCGACCGGGATGCCTTTGAGTGAACGCAAGACGATCTCCGCCGGCTTCTCGGCGGGCGGCAGTTCGGACCAGACGTAGTAGATTAGATACCGGAAATCCTGCGTCAACAACGCCGTCTTGCGGGCATCCTCGGACGCATCGCGTGCTGCCGGCAGCGGCTGGGCGATATCCTGATGGCCCAGCGACGCCAATTTTGGCCCGATGGGATAATCGGTGATTTCCGCTGCGGCCATCAACGGTCCGGGACCTGCTGACGTCACTGAGCCAGGCTCTGCTCGAAGCGCTATTGCAAGTTTGGCCGATGCCTCCGCGTATAGCGCAGGCACCACCGCGTTCGCTGCCGCTTCCGGGATTGCATCCGGCACCGTCGCGACCGGCCTGTTTTCGCCAGCCAGATAAAATCCTATGAATGCGATAAGACCCACGATGCAGGTGGTCTGCAAAGCCTTCATTGCCCCAACTCCATGGATGGCTTCCGTAAGAAGCCTATTCGCATGTCCTTTGGCCTGTAGTGAGTCCCCATGCAAAATCTTATTATTGGAATGCGGAGCAAGCGAAAGCAGACTCTCAGCTCGCAGCGCGTTGGATCTTTTCCCGCTATTGCCAACAGGCGATATGGAGGCCCCACGGCAACGTATCGATATCGCTCCATCCAGTTCAGGATGGGTCGGTATGGTTAATGATCGGTAAACTTCAGCTGAAGCGGCAGGACAAGGTCAGCTTCGCGCTAGGAGCGGTCGTTCGCCCTCGATAGATAGTCTCCGAGCGGTCAAATAGGCCAACTGACGCCTTCACTTAAGCCGCAACTGCTCCTGATGCGACTTAACTAGGTCATGCATGCTGGTGAACTTGAAATCGAAGTGCGGCATCTGGCCAGGATTCATCGTCGCTCCGAAGCCCTCTTTGTCGTGCCGGCGATAGATCCAGCACGACTTCAGTCCGTGATCGTTTGCCGGCTTGTGATCGTGAAACATGCTTTCGGCCGTGTGCAGGATCTTCTCCTTACGGACGCCGATCTCTCCCATCTTCTCGATCATGTAGTCGAAATTGCGCGCTGAAGGCTTGTACGATCCGACGTCTTCCGCGGTGTAGATCGCGTCGAACTCGACCTGCAGCCTGCGATTGCTCGCCTGGAAGGTCTCGTTGTCCACGTTGGAAAGGATGACGAGCTTGAAATACTTCTTCAGATACTGCAGCGCGCCAGGTGTGTCCTCAAACGCAGGCCAGTTTCCAACCGACCGGCCGTATTCGACGCAATCCTCGTGTGTCAGGTGGACGCCCCACTCCTCGGCGAGACGCTTGTAGACGATCGGCAGCAAGTCCCGATATCGCTTGGCCGGCGTATAGCGCTGCTGGCTGGACTCGTGACGTGCATGCGCCTCCAGTATCTGGTCGCGTGTGAGCGGTCGCTGCGCCCGATCGCTAAGGCCCTTCAGCGCCTCGAACATCCCGGTCTCCCAATCGATCAGCGTGCCATAACAGTCGAAGGTGAGTGCGTCGAAATCCGTGAGCAACATGTCGCTTTCTCCTCGTTTATTGGGTCAGACTATGCACGTCCGACGATAGGGTCGCAGGGCTTTAGACGGCGCAGCACGCAGAGTTCACCGAATCCGCGTTTCTTGTCGGCACAATCTGCCGCGACGAAGACGATCAATACAAAGCCGCAGCGGTGGGAACTGCCGAACATTCCGGGATTTCGGCATTGGCTCCTTCGATACCGGCGCCGAACAGCAAGCAATGCCGCGCGAATGGAGGAAGATGATCGGAAGACAACGCGGAGCAAGATCATGTTGCCGTCGGACCACGTTCAAGCCTTTCGTGACCTCCTGGGCGACGCCGGCGTCGTCGACGACCAGCAGCGGCTCACGACCTACACAACGGATCAACGCCAGCTCTTCACCGGCTCGACGCTCGCGGTCCTGAAGCCGGCGACGACAAAGCAGGTCGCCGACGTCGTGCGGCTGGCGGTTCGGCTGGGCGTCGGGCTTGTCCCTCAGGGTGGCAACACGAGTTATTGCGGTGGCGCGACGCCGAACGCGTCGGGCGGCCAGGCCATCGTTAGCCTCGAGTGCATGGACACGATCAGAGAAGTTGATTCGCTCTCCATGAGCATCTCGGTCGACGCAGGCGCCATCCTGAAGAACGTGCAGGACGCTGCCGCGAGCGCAGGTCTGTTGCTGCCGCTCAGTCTCGGCTCGGAAGGAAGCTGCCGTATCGGCGGCAATATCGGGACGAACGCCGGTGGACTGTCCGTCGTTAGGTATGGAATGACCCGCGATCTGCTCCTCGGCATCGAGGCCGTTCTGCCGGACGGCACCATCGTCTCCGATATGCGCAAGTTGCGGAAAAACAATACCGGCTACGACGTCAAACAATACTTCGTGGGAAGCGAAGGAACCCTCGGAATCGTCACCGGCGCGGTCTTGCGTCTCGTCCCCTTGCCGGTACGACGCGCGACCGCCTGGCTGAAGCTCGCGAAAGGCGTCGCCCTCGCCGAACTGCTCGCGCTGGTGCGGCGCGAGTCCGGCGAACTGCTCACGACGCTCGAATTCATCTCCGCCCGGTCGATTGCGCTGGCGACGGGTGGCATGGCAAACCCACCTTCCGTCGATGCTGGCCCCGGGGGCGCGATTCTCGTCGAAATCGCCTCCTCCTCGCGTCATCTCGATCTCGACCGCCTGATGGAAGCCGTCCTTTCCGAAGCGTTCGAATCCGGATGGGTCGAGGACGCTTACCTGGCGCAGAGCGGGGCTCAGCGTGCTGCCATGTGGGAACTGCGCGAGACGATCCCGGAGGGCGAAAAGCGGTGGGGCGGATCGGTCAAGCACGATATATCCGTGCCGCTGTCTGCCATTCAGCGCTTTCTGGACGTTGCCGGGGAGCAGGTACGGAACTATCACGCCGACCTCGAACTTTCCGTCTACGGTCATTTGGGCGACGGCAATCTGCACTACAATGTGCTGGTTCCCCGGGGAGCCGACCGGATCGAGTTCACGAGACTTATCGAAGGCGGCCTTTCGCTCCAGCTCTATGACACGGCCACAGCGCTCGGAGGCACGTTCAGCGCGGAGCATGGCGTCGGCCGGTTCAAGAGGCATCTCTTGGAGAAGTACGGAGATATCGGCCGCGTCGCTGCGATGCGCCGCATCAAGGCTGCCTTCGATCCGGCGGGCATTATGAACGCAGGAGCGGTCGTCAGTCCGTATGTACCCGAATCCACCGGTTGAGCCAGCGAGCGGGCATTTGGGTCGGCGTGTTCCGGATTTTAGCGACACCTTTTGCTGTCCTCGCGCATTTATCTCGAACTCAGGCCGCGCGCTTCGATGAGTTCTTCACGGCGGGCCTGACGTCCGCCGAATAATCCGCCGAGAAGGCAGTCAGTTCGGCCAAATCGACATCCCGCGCGATGATCACGAGCCCTCGTCTGCCCGAGGAATCCGGTCCCATGCGACGGGGCTCTGCGAACGTGGTGCCCACACCGTCGATCAGGACGGACTGAGACACTCCAACGACGGAAACGAGACCTTTGACGCGAAGCAATCTGTCGCCACAAAAGCCAGCGAGGTCTTCAAGCCAATCCCTCAGGTCGGCCCAGGGAACGGCGGCGGGCCACTCGGCGAGAAAAACGCCCAGCCGTGAATGGTCGGTGGCCGCGATCGCCTGGAATTGGCTCGGTGTCGCCGGCGCCTCGCCCTGAGTTGGAGCGAAGGCCGCCCGGGCGCGGGCCTGTCTGTCGACCACGGCGATGCGGGTTGCCGCCGGATTGAACCGTTTCGCGACGAGTTCGGTGGCTCCGATTTGGTCGGCCTGGGCCCGATCGAGCTTCGTGACGACGATGGACCTGGCTGCGGTCAGTTGCGCGGACCGGACCGGAAACATGGCGTCATCCGTCATCGGGTCCAGGACATCCAGTGTCGAGACGATGCGCAACCGGTACTCGGCCCTGTCGTAGCGCATCAGCGAGCGCAGAATCGGGCCCGGCATCGCCAGCCCGCTCGTCTCCAGGATGATGCGGAGGAACCCGCCGGCGCCCGAGATCCGGCGCACCGCGAGCAACTCGTCGATAGCGGCATGTAGGTCGTCGCCGAGCGAGCAGCAAACACAACCGTTGCCCAGCAACGTCATCGGCAGATCACGTCGACCAGAAGAAACTATCGCGCCGTCGACATTGATCTCGCCGGCTTCGTTCACGATCACGCCGGTGTCGGCCGACTCGGGCAGGGAAAGATAATCGCACAGCAACGTTGTCTTGCCGCTGCCGAGGCTTCCGGTCAGCAGGATGAACTCCGGTACAGGTTCTCGAGCCGCGATAACCGTCAAGCTGCCCTCCGTCGTGCTTCGACCATCTCTTCGACATCGCGGAGCAGTTCGGCCGGATCGAGTACCGCGCCTTCCTTGATGACGGTCGAGATGCTGCGTTTCCATGTCACCGCGGCGGTCGGGTCGTCGAGTCGCATCGCGCCGGTGCCGTAAAGAAGCTTGAAGTCATTCAACGGGTTCCCGTCGTGGATGAGTATGTCGGCCAGCTTCCCCACCTCAAGCGTTCCGACGTCTTCGTCGATGCCAAGGAGCTCCGCACCCCAAATGGTTGCCGCGCGCAACACCTCCAGAGAGGTGAACCCCGCTTCCTGCAGGAGCTCGAGTTCGCGCACGAGGCCGAAGCCGTACGTCTGGAACATGAATCCGGAATCCGAACCGACGCAGACACGCCCGCCGAGGTTCTTGTAGTCGTTGACGAACCTCATCCAGAGCCTGAACGTCTCGCGCCACTCGACCTCGTTGGTCGTGGACCAGCGGTACCAATAGGCTCCGTGCCCTCCGCGCTGCGGCTGGAAGTAGGCCCAAAGCGTCGGATCGGTGAACTTATCGTGCCAATCCGCGCGGCGCGTGCGCATCAGATCGCGGTTGCCGTCGTAGACGTTGAAGGTCGGCACGAAGGTGTGTCCGGCCGCAAGGAAGGCGTGCAGCACCTCGTTCCACTTCTCCGAGCCCGGCTTGGCCGCCTGAAGGAATGTCTGCCCGGCCGCCGAGAACCGGAGGTACTCGTCGTTGTAGTCATATTCCGGTGGAAACGCCTGCAGCGTCTGACCGTCCAGCAGCGCCTCGGGGATTCCGTAGGAATGTTCCGTGCTCGACAGACCCCACTGGGCCGTTCTCAAAGAATTCATGCGGCCGACTGCCAATTGCGCGTGATGGCAACACGTGCGCAGGCCGAGGCTTTGGCATTGCTCTAACGCGGCCTTCATCATCGCGGGCGGAGCACCGAAGAACTTGATGCCGTCCGCTCCGCACTCCTTCACGGCTTGCAGCCACTTGCGGGCGTCCTCCGGAGTGTGGATGGTCTTCACATAGTCGTTCGTGCCGGGGAACGGGGCGTAGGCCAAAATACGGGGTGCGTCGATCCGGTGCTCGGCTGCCGCCTGTTTCTGCTGCAGCGTCCACTGCAACCCGTTGAAGCAACCGGTCTCGCGAACCGTCGTGACGCCATGCGCCAGCCAGAGTTTGTAGACGTAGTCTGCACTCGGCATCGGCCCGTTCTCGGCATGGAATGGTGCGCCGATATGGGCGTGGCAATCCACGAGCCCGGGCGTCAAGAATTTGCCGGTGCAGTCGATCTCGAAATCACCTGGAATCGGACGTCGGTCCGGATTGATCGGCAGCTTGGGCGTTCCGACCTTCTTGAGTACCGTTATTCGACCTCCCTCGACGACCACGTCGGCCGGCCCCCACGGAGGGGCCCCCGTCCCGTCGATGATGGAGGCCCCGCGCAGCACAAGTCGTTTGAACGGGCCGCGCCCGCGGCTCCGCGACACCGCCGCTTCGACCTGAGGGAGGCCAGCGGCGGCGAACATCTCGGCGAATTCCTCGCCTGCGCTATCCAACTCAGATTGCATCGTCCAGAACCGATTTTTGTCCGTGGCAAGGATCTTGAACCGGACGTGATCCGCGAAGACCGGAGCGCTCGTTGGTCATGCGGAAGGCGCCCTCGGGTCGCAGTTGCATGACGACGATCAAAGTGACGGCGATCGCGAACTCGCGCAGCGATGCAATCTGCACAGCGTCAAGTCCCGGGATCACGGCGGCAAGAAAGCGGGTCGCCTCCAGCAACGCCACAAGGGCAATGGATCCGAAGACGGCGCCGGTGAGGCGCGTGTACCCGCCGATCGTGACAGCAAGGAAAATGTAGATCGTCAATTGAACGATGAAGACGTCAGGAGCGATGAAGCTCGTGAAGTGAGCGTAGAGCGCTCCGGCCAGTCCGGAGAGTGCGGCAGCTATTCCGAACGCCTGAAGCTTGAGTCGGAGCACCGACTTTCCGGCCACGGCGGCGACCTGTTCGTCGTCCCGCACGGCGCGCAACGCCCTCCCAAACGGGCTTCTAAGGAGCCCGTTCAGGAGGAAAGCCGCGAGGCCGACGAGCGCCCAGGTGAGGATGAGATAGAACAGGGGAAAGGAATCCCCAAGATAGCCTTTGAACGGAGCAACGATCCCGGAGATGCCATCGCTACCCTTGGTCAACCACTTTTCGTTCGTTTCCGCCAGCCGCAGGATCTCAGCGAATCCGAGCGTTACGATCGCAAGGTAGTCGCCGCGCAGATTTCGAACGACCAAACAGAGTGCCACGCCGACCGCCCCGGACAGCGCGGCTGCCGCGATCCAGTCGAGCCAGATCGGTACGCCCGCGCCCGACAGCAGCGCCGACGTGTAGGCGCCCAGCCCGACGAACCCGACGAGGCCAAGGTTCACCAATCCACCCTGCCCCCACGCCATGACCAAACCGAGCGACAGCAGCGCGTAGAAGCCGGCGATCGTGCCAGAGAATATGAGATACGAGATCATTTTCTCACCCCCGAGGCGCCGGAGAAGATACCGCCCGGCCGTGCGAGCAAGGTGATCAGGATCGCGACGAAGGCGGTCAGGGATTGGTAGACCGGTGGAAGCACCAGAAGACCCAACTCCCCGATCACCCCCATCAGCAGTGCACCGGCTACGGCGCCAGGAAGGCTGGTCAGGCCTCCGACGACACTGCCGGCGAAGATCAGCAGGATCAGCCTGGATCCCGTCGAAGGATCGACGCTGGTGTCGATCGCAAGAAGCGCACCGCCGACACCGGCCAAGCCCATTCCAATGAAGGTGGCGAGATTGGCGAGACGGATGGGCTCGATCCCCTTGAGCCGCGCGAGATCGACGTTGTCGGCGACAGCCCTCATTGCCTTTCCTAGTCGGGTCAGCGAGAAGAACAGTGCGAGAATCACAGCCAGTCCGATCGCAATTTCGAGATTGTGCAATTGCTGAAGCCCGACACGGATGCTTCCGAACTTCATGTCCCGGGCAATCGGCATGTCAAAGCTGTTGAGGCCGCTTCCGAAGGAGAAGCGATACGCACTCTCCAATGCCATGCTCAACGCGATCGAGACGACCGCGACCATCAATGGCGTCTGGGCGGTCGGCCTGCGGCGAATCGGCGCGAGCGCGATGCGGTCCGTGAGGACGCCGAGCGCGCCAGCGACAACGAAGGCGATAAGCAGGACCGGAACCAGCGGCAGACGAAGGGTCGTGTTCGCCAACCAGCCGGCATACGCGCCGGCCGTCAGGAGAGCAGCGATGCTGAAATTGACAAACCCCAGCACGCTGAAGATCAAGGTCAGCCCGAGCGCCGGCAGCGCGATCAGCGCTCCGACGATCAGTCCGTTCACGAGGTATTGCAGCAGGTCGGTCAGCATGGCGCCGTCTCTCGTTCGCGTGTTCAACCGATTTTGCGTACGACGAGCTTGCCGTCCTGAACCTGCTCATAACGGAAGAACACACCCTTCACGTCGCCGTTGTCGGCGAATTCCAGGGGACCGCTTGGGCCATCGTAGTTCACGCGACCGCCGCTGGTGACCAGCTTCAACGCCTCGGTCGCATCGTCCGTTCGTTTACCTTCGCCGTCCTCCGAAATGGCACGCAGATTGTCGCGGACCGCCGTACCGTTCGTCGGTCCGGACGCCGCGCGGGCGAGCGCGAGCGAAGCCAACACGACGTGGTCGTAGACCTGGCAGGAGTAGCCATCGAGGGAGGGCCGCTTCATCTTGGCGATTAGCCGCTTGTAGGCATCAGAGTTCTCCGAGGCGGAGGGAATAAGCGAATAGGCACCTTCGGAAACCTCGGCGGGAACGGCCTTCGTCAAAGCATCGTTGATTCCGAACGAGAACCCGACCTTCTTGCCGGTGAAGCCGGCCCGATACAGGTCCTTCAGCACGACTGACGTGTCAGGAACGTAACCGCCGAGGACGATGACGTCCGGCGCTTCCTTCAACGCCTGATCGACCTCGGAACGGTAGCTCGCCTTCTTGTCCTCGTAGACCAGTCCGCTTCCCGTCCCGCCCGCCGCCTTGAAGATCCCCGAAATGATCTCGATGTACGTTTGCGCGAATGGAGTTTGCGGCCCGAGGAAAAACATCTTCTTGGCGCCCAGTTCGACCGCGTAGTTTCCGACGCGGGTGCCCTGCAAGGTGACGGTGGGAGAGGTCCTGAAGATGTAGCCCTGATGCGGGAGTTTGGTGATGCTGTCGGCGCCCGACGCAGTGAGCAGGACAGTCTTGCCTTCCCAACAGAGCGGCGCGATGGCCGAAGTTACGGCCGATGCGTATGAGCCACCGATCGCAACTACTTTATCGACGTCGATCAGCTTATGCGCGGCCCTGACGGCTGCCTCTGGATTGCTTTGATCGTCCTCGATGACGATCTCGATCAGTCGGCCACGTACCCCGCCTGCCGAATTGATCTCCGTCTCGGCGATCTTCGCCGCCTGACCCATCGTCGCGCCAAACTGGCTGGTTCCGCCGGTCAGAGGAATGATGAGCCCGATCCGGATCGGACCGCCCGACTGCGCCCAGGAAGGTGAAAGACTCGAAGAAAGCATGAGCCCGCCCGCTCCGAGGCCCGTGCGCAGGAAACCTCTTCTATCCATATTCGCCATGTTCAACTCCTCACCGTACGTAAAATGTTGCCGTTCAAACCTGGTGCGCGGCCGCAGGTGCGGCGCGCCCCAAAAATAGATGCCTGATTTCGTCGTCCCCGAGGACCGTGCTGGCCGTGTCGTCCCGAACCTTCCTTCCGGCCACGAGAACGACACCGCGGGTGCCGTACTCGAGGGCGAGAAGCGCGTTCTGCTCCACCATGAGAACGGATATTCCGCTCGAGGCGAGTTCGCGGATCAGGACGAAGATGTCCTTTGCGGCAGTGGGCGACAGTCCGGCGGTAGGCTCGTCCAGCAGCAACACGCGCGGATTGGTCATCAGGGCAATCGCGACCGCGAGAACTTGGCGTTGACCACCGGAGAGGTTGCCGGCCTTCTCGCGAAGCTTTCCGCGGAGAATTGGAAAGCGGGAGATCTGCTCTTCGATCCGGCCCTTCACTCCCGATCGCAGCAGGTAGCCGCCCATCTCCAGATTTTCCTGAACCGAAAGGCCGCCGAATACGTTGCGCTCCTGCGGAACAAAGCTGACGCCGTGCTCGCAGGCCGCGAGTGCGTCGCCGGGCGGAAGCGCGGCACCATCGATCGAGACCTGACCGGTGCGCTTCGGGAGCAGACCGGCGAGCAGCTTCAGGAGCGTCGACTTGCCGGCACCGTTGGGGCCGATGATGACCGCGAGTTCCTTCGGCCCGACGGTCAGATCCACGCCCTTCACGATCAACTCGGCGGTCGCGTAGCCGCCGCAAATGTTGCTGGCATTGAGCATCGTCATGAGAGCTGCACTCCCAGATAGCACTCCTGAACACGGCGATCCGCCGTCACCTCGTCAAAACTTCCTCTCGTGAGAAACTTGCCTTCCGCCATGACCACGACGTCGTCGCAGAGCCGCTCGATGAGCTCCATTTCGTGCTCGATGAGCAGAATGGTCACGCCGGATTCGCTGATGGCGGCGAGTTGATCGGCGATCTCGCCGACCAGGGTGGGATTGACGCCGGCCATCGGCTCGTCGAGCAGAATCATCTTGGGGTCTGCGAGCAGTACCCGGCCAATCTCCAGCAGCTTTTTCTGGCCCCCGGACAGGTCCGTAACGAGATTGTCGAGGACGTGGTCGAGACGCAGCCGCTTGGCGATCTCGTAAGCCCGATCGCGCAGCGCCTGCTCCTGACGGCGAACGGCGCGGGGATTCGCGAGAGCGCGCAGCATTCCCTCTCCCGCCTGCCTCGGGCCGTACAACATGAGATGCTCGAAAACCGTCATCCTCGGACACCCGCGCGCGAGTTGGAACGATCGGACCAGACCGCATCGAGAGACGACCTCAGGACGTTTGCGCGCGATGTCGAAACCGTCGAAACGAACGGCGCCATCGAAGCCGTCGACGAGACCCGAGATACAATTGAACACCGTCGTCTTGCCGGCGCCGTTGGGGCCGATCAAACCGGTGATCGTGCCGGTTTCGACGGAGAAGGTAGCGCCATCGAGGGCGCGGACGCCGCCGAAGCTCGCCCTGATATCGCTTACCTCAAGCAACGACCCTGTCGTCGGCATCGGCCCACCTCGTCATGACGTGCCACCGGTCGGATGAACGTGTCCGGCACATCTTTCCGCACACCCACCGGGTTTTCCCGGATAATTATTTACTTGTTTCCACCCGGCACCTATTGGCTTAGGTTAATATGGCCTATGCACTTAGTGCTATAGGTGTTGGACACTTAAGTGTCCGGCACGATCGACGCCCGGGAGAAGAGATGAGAAACGCCGCAGAGATCGACTTCCGCCGCGCGTTCCAGGACGCGCCGGTGGGCCAGGCCATCGCGAGCAGCCGAGTGATAACCGCGTGCAACAAGGCGTTCGCGGAAATCTTCCGGGGCAAGCCCGGCGAGTTCACCGGAACGACCTTCGAACGCCTTTATCCGACGCACACGCACTTCGAGAGCGCGGGAATGCGCGTCGGCCCGCTGCTTTCGAAGGAACGGGTATTCGCGGACGACCGGGTCATGCGCCGCCTCGACGGCGAACTGTTCTGGGTCCACGTGCGGGGCTTCACCTACACGCCCAAGGACCCGCACCGGAATACGCTGTGGGTTTTTACCGAACTCTCGAACCGACAACCAAAGAATCTCACCATCCGAGGTTCGCTGACGCCGCGTGAGCGCGACATCGCAGCCCTGCTCATTGAGGGCAAGACCGGAAAGGAAGCTGCGCTTGCTCTTGGGATAAGTCCGCGCACGGTCGACATCTACAAGACCCGGCTTCTCCGCAAGTACAGCGTGACCAATACGCCGGATCTGGTGCAAAGGCTTCTGACCGGCTAGATGCCCACTCACCGCGTGCCCAGCCCGCCGATGTGAAAGGCCTTGATCTCCAGGTATTCTTCGATCCCGAATTTGGATCCTTCGCGACCAATTCCGGACTGCTTGATACCGCCGAAGGGCGCGACTTCGAAGGAGACCGAACCGGTGTTGAGACCGACCATGCCGAACTCCAGCCCCTCAGCGACGCGCCATGAACGGTTGAGGTCGGATGTGTAGAAATACGAGGCCAATCCGTAGGGAGTCGCATTGGCGATCTGAAGAGCTTCCTCCTCGTGCTTGAACCGGAAGAGCGGAGCGAGCGGCCCGAAGGTCTCCTCGTTCGCCAATTGCATGTTGACCGTCGCGTTTGAAAGCACAGTCGGCTCGACAAACTGATCCTTCGACCCGGTCTTTCCGCCGAGCATGATCTTGGCACCATTCGAAAGCGCGTCGTCGATATGACGACGCACCTTGTCGACGGCAGCCCGGTTGATCAGCGGGCCGATCGTGACACCCTCGTGCAATCCACTGCCGACGACGAGCTTCGAAGTCTCCACCATAAGGCGGTCCGCGAATCTGTCGTAGATTCCGTCCTGGACGAGTACCCGGTTCGCACAGACGCATGTCTGGCCCCCGTTGCGGAATTTACTGGCCATCAATCCCGCCACCGCGAGATCGACGTCCGCGTCGTCGAACACAATAAAGGGGGCGTTCCCTCCCAGTTCGAAGCTGACGCGCTTGATGGTGCTCGCCGATTGCTGCATCAGAAGCTGTCCGACGCGCGTCGATCCGGTAAAGGAAAGCTTGCGGACCGAAGGGTTCGATGTGAGTTCCGCACCAATCGCCTGGGGCAATCCGGTCACCACCGAAAAAACTCCCTTGGGAATGCCGGCCCGCTCGGCCAGTACGGCCAGAGCCAATGCGGAAAACGGCGTCAGTTCCGAAGGCTTCGCAACGATCGGACAACCGGCCGCCAGCGCCGGGCCGGCCTTGCGGGTGATCATCGCATTCGGGAAGTTCCACGGCGTTATCGCGGCGGAAACCCCAACGGGCTCCTTCAGAACGAGGATACGGCGGTCCGCGGTCGGCGCCGGGATGGTATCTCCATAGAGTCGGCGCGCCTCTTCCGCGAACCACTTGATGAAGCCCGCGCCGTAGCGAATCTCCCCGGCAGATTCCGCGAGCGGCTTGCCCTGCTCCATTGTCATGATCAGAGAAAGGTCGTCGATGTTTTCGAGCATCAACCGGTACCACTCCTCGAGCAGACGTCCGCGCTCGCTGCTCGGAAGAGAGCACCAGGCCGGCCATGCTTCCTCGGCCGCCTTGACGGCGCGGCTGGTCTCTCCGGCGCCAAGCGCCGGTACCCTCCCGATTTCAGCGCCGGTCGCCGGATCCGTGACGGCGACGGTGGCACCCCCGTCGGCATCGACCCATGCGCCCGCGACGAACGCCTGCTGGCGGAAGAGACGCGGATCTTTCAAACGCTGGCATAGAGACATGGAGACCTCCGAAAATGAGGTCTGCAGCATCGCATCTTCGCCCGGCAGGCTCTGCCGAATGAGTGCCGCCCAAGGCGATGAAAATACCGTCTCTGACTAATCTTACGGAATGTCCTGCTGCGCCCAAGTGATCTAATGACGCGGAAGAACGTGCCCGTTATCGATCGAGGTCCCCGACATGACTGAGCTGAAGGCTCTCGCCACCTACGACGACTTCGCTCGCCTCGACATCCGGATAGGCAAGGTCGTCGAAGTCCAACCCTTTGCCCGAGCGCGCAACCCTTCCTACAAGGTCGGCATCGACGTCGGGACCGATCGGATCATGTGGTCGAGCGCTCAGATCACGAACTACGAACCGGAGGCGCTGGTCGGCTCGCTGGTTGTCTGCGTCTGCAATCTCGGACCCAAGAACATCGCGGGGTTCACGTCCGAACTGCTGATTCTCGGCGCAAAGAATGCCGATGGTGAAGTGATCATTCTCGGTCCCCGCAGCGAGGTGGCTGTTGGAGAGCCGATCTTCTAGTGGCAATTGTGCGTCGCCTCTGGACAGGGCGCGACAGCAAGGCCTGCGGTTTGGCGCTTCGACGACGATAGAGCATGCTGTTTATCGGTCGTCTTCGGCAAATTGGTCGAAGGAGCTTGGGTAGGATCCCAGCATGGCCAGCGCCGGTGGCGAGGCCGATGCATCAGCAAGGGATCCAGCCATGTCAGCCGCTCACAGCACCGCCGCCGAGCTCGCCGCACTGCGTAATGCCAACATCGCGCGCGGCGTCCTCACCGCCCATCCGATCACCATCGCCCGCGCTGAGGGCGCATTGGTTTGGGATGTGGAAGGCAAGCAGTATCTCGACTTCGTCGCAGGCATCGGCGTACTCAACGTCGGTCACAACCATCCGCGCGTCGTGGCAGCGGTGGAGAAGCAGCTTACAAGCATTACCCACATGGCCTTTCAGGTCGCGGCCTATCGGCCGTATCTGGAACTTGCCGAAAAGCTGAACGGCCTGATCGGCAAGGGCGAAGCCTACAAGAGCATCTTCCTGACCTCCGGGGCCGAGGCGGTGGAGAACGCGGTCAAGATCGCCCGCGCCTACACCAACCGCTCTGCCGTGATCGCGTTCAGGGGCGGCTTCCACGGCCGGACGATGCTCGGCGTCAGCCTCACCGGCATGAGCCAACCCTACAAGCAGAACTTCGGACCGTTCGCCTCCGAGATATTCCACACGCCGTTTCCGGACGCCTATCGCAATATGACAACTGAGCGCGCGCTCGAAGCGCTGGACGAGGTCTTTGCGACCGATATCACGGCGGACCGCGTCGCCGCGATCATCATCGAACCGGTGCAGGGTGACGGCGGCTTCCTGCCGGCCCCGGTAGCGTTCCTCAAGGCGCTACGGGAGATCACCAAGCGCCACGGCATCGTGCTCATCGCCGACGAAATCCAGACGGGTTTCGGAAGAACCGGCAAGCTCTTCGGCTTCGAGCACTCCGGCATTCAGCCCGATCTCGTGACAGTGGCCAAGAGCCTCGCGGGTGGGTTCCCGTTGTCCGGGGTGGTCGGGCGAGCCGAGATCATGGATGCTCCACTGCCCGGTGGTCTTGGCGGCACCTACGGGGGCAATGCCATCGGATGCGCCGCAGCGCTCGCGGTCATCGAAACCTTCGAGCAGGATAAACTGCTCGACCGTGCGGAACGTCTTGGCGAGAAGCTCGAAGCGGGCCTTCGCGAGCTTGCGCGGAAGCACTCAATGATTGGCGACGTCCGCGGACGGGGCTTCATGCAGGCGATCGAGTTGGTCACCGATCGTAAGACCAAGACGCCGGACCCCGATCGAGCGCAGCGCGTGATCGACAACGCCCGTCAACGCGGACTGCTGGTGATCAAGTGCGGCGTCCATCGCAACGTCATCCGCTTCCTGGCGCCGCTCGTCGTTTCAGATGAACATCTGGACGAGGCTCTCGGCATTATCGACGCGGCACTGTCTGCCGAGAGCGTGAAGGCGGTCGCCTGACCCTTGCGCACCAGTCGAACGCCGGACACTTAAGTGTTCGGTACTCGCCCCGACAGGCCGCAAACCATGTAGTGAAGCTGCGCCCTTCCCTTCTTCTGCGGTGGACCTGTGGATACCACCTACCGGTCCACAAAAGCGGAGGGAGATCGCGCGGCTGGAGTTGACTGATTGAACGGCGCCCCGAAGCTTGATCGGATCGATTTGAACATCCTCGTCCAGTTGCAGAAGGACGGGAGGATGACGAATGCCAATCTGGCTGATGCTGTAGGTCTTTCGGCGAGCCCGTGTCTGCAGCGTGTGAAACGTCTCGAATCCGCCGGATACATCACTGGTTACGGCTCCCAGATCAACCTTGCCAAGTTGACTGAAAGCATAATGGTCTTCACCGAAATCACCCTGGTCGATCACCGCAAGGAAGATTTCGTAAAGTTCGAGGCCAATATGCGCAACGTCGACGAATTGATGGAATGTCACCTGGTCAGCGGCGGTTACGATTACCTGCTGCGCTTCATTTGCCGCAACATCAACCACTACCAGGAGCGGATGGAAAATCTCCTCGAGCGCAACATCGGGATCGAAAAGTATTTTAGCTACATCGTGCTGAAATCTCCTATTGTGAAGAACGTCCTACCGCTGAAGGCGCTGCTAGATCCTCCGCAGTGAGTCACGCTTACGTCGGTACTATTGCGACGCTTGTATCCGGGAAGCGCTCTTTGTGTTTCGCAGAGCCCCCTACGTCGCGATCGAACCTTCGCCCATTGCGTCCCGAACGTCATTCCCACCGGGAAACCATAATAATATCAATAAGTTTTGGCCTGATTTGATCGCCATTATCGCCGTCTGTTCACCGGGTTTCGGTGGTCAATCGGTGGTTAGGATAGCTCGCTCGGCAGGCGATAAATAAGGGTCTAATTTGGCCGAAGCGTTTGAGGCAGCGGGACCCAGTAGCTCCAATAGCATCCAGGCTTGGGAGCGTCCCTGAATGACAGGCCGACGCGGCTGCTCATTCGTAGGCCCATACCTTCCCCACCGCGCTTCGAAGTCGTCCCGCACGGCGTAAAGCGCCTTTAGTCGGTCCGACCCATCACGGTGCAAGTTACAGCCAGGGCGCAGCGGGCGTAGTTGGTGCGATGTCTGCCCGATTAGGGAACGAACTGCCCTCAAATATCAGCGTATAGGTTTTCTTCGTTTCATCGACCGAATATTTGCCGAAGGTGCGATAAATCACCGTCTAGCCCGCGGTTCCTTACCATCGTACGGGATTCTGCTCGGGTGTCCGAAACCGCTTCGGCGCATAGAGGCAATAGTCATCGCGGATGTACAAAGCGCATGTGCTGGCGAACGACGGCCATGAAGGCCCGCGCGGCCGCAGTCTGATAGCGATGCGCGTCCCACAGCAAAGCGCCGGCACGTTTGATCCACGGCGGCCCAATCGGCACGACGGCAAGATCCCTGCGACTGCCGAGACTACGATCCGCAAGGACGGTCGGGAAACCGCCGTCCTTGGCGAGTTCGATCAGCGCCTCGACCGAGTTCATCTCGACCTTGATGTCGAGCTTGCTGCCGGGGCCGAGCGCGGCGTCCAGAATCCGCCGCGTCGCGAACGCACTCGTCAGCAGCGCGAGAGGAATTTGCCTGAGAGAGGTAATGGGTATCGAGCGGTGCGATGACCATGCATGGCCTTTGGCAAGCACCAGCGCGAGACGCTCCTCGAACAGCACATCGACGCCCAATTCCGGGTGCTCCGGAGGAGCGAACGCGATGCCGACGTCCAATTTGCCGGAAAGAATTGCCCGCTCAACGCCAAGGGCCGTCGCCTCCTCGACCTTGAGGCTGACGCCTGGATGAAGCTCGCTGAACGCCGCGATGACCTTTGGAAGGAAGGCAGTGCTGTAGGTATGGATAATGCCGACGGACACCATGCCGCTGACGCCGCTCTCGAGTTCGGCAATCGCGATGCGTGCCGCCTCGGCGTTGGCCAGCAACCGGCGGGCGTGGTCGCACAGCAGGCGCCCTGGTTCGGTCAACTGCATGCCGCGCCCGGTACGGTCGAACAGCACGCTTGCCAGATCCCGCTCGAGCGCGCCAATCTGCTGCGATAGCGTCGGCTGCGAAACGTCGAGCGCACCAGCCGCCTTGGCCATGCTGCCGTGTTCGGCGACCGCCAGAAAGTATGTCAAACGGCGCAGATCCATGGGCAATTATAGTTTCCTATCGATGCGATAGTCTACATCGGATTGCCCAATAGCTCCGCCGACTGCAGGGTGCTGGAGACCGAACGCTGGCGAGACAGCCGCACGGTCTGGGACGAAACACACGGGAGGGACCGCCATGCAGGACGTTGAACACCATCATCACGACGCAGCCAAATTCGACCTCGCCACACGGCGCTCAATCCTGCTCGCGCTCGGCATCGCCGGCGTCGGCTCGGTTGCGACCTCGGCCGCGGCGGCTCCGGGCCTGTTGCCCGGTATGAGACTGGCGCCTACGCCAAGCATCGACCTCATCAACGACAAGACGGCACACGCGCTGCCGAAGCCGCTCGTCGCGACCGCGAACGACATCCTGGGCCCGTTCTGGCGCGCTGGCGCGCCGTTCAGCGCCAACATCGTTCCCAAGGGAGCCAATGGACGCAAGGTCGCGCTCTCCGGAACGGTTCGCGATACCGATGGCAGGCCCGTGGAGGGCGTCGTCCTCGACTTCTGGAACGCCGACGACGCCGGGAAATATGACCTGGAGAATCCGTTCCAGGCCTTGATGCCAAACGAGTACAGGTATCGTGGCCTCGTCAAGTCCGATGCCAACGGCAAGTACTCGATCGAGACGATCGTACCGGGCAAGTATCGCATACCTCCGCAATTGCCGGGCTTCGAGTCCTTCGATGGCTTGTTGCGCCCGTCCCACATCCACCTGATGACAAGCCATAACGGTACCGTACCGCTGATCACGCAGATCTATTTCACGGGCGATCCCGAAATCGCCAAGGACCCCTGGGCATCGAAGTCGAGGAGCATCGTGGGCTTGGACAAGGCGGGCGAGGCACTCACGGCCCGCTTCGACATCGTCCTGCTGCGGATGGGTTAATGGCCTTGCGAAACAATGGCGGGGAAATGAACGCAGCACCGAGAGACAGACAAGAATGATTATCGATCGGATCGAGGCGATACTGGTTGATGTCCCGACGAAGCGCCCGCACAAGCTGGCGTTTGCCACGGTTGCCGAGCAAAACTACGTCATCGTCCGCGTCTTCGCGGACGGTGCTGTGGGCGTTGGCGAGGCGGCAACCATCGGCGGACCGCGCTGGGGCGAGGAGTCGACGGAGGGAATCAAAGCGACAATCGACGGCTACATCGCCCCCGTGCTCGTCGGCCAGGATGCGCGCAATCTCAACGCCATTGAGACGCGGGTCGCACAGGCGGTGCGCGGCAACGCATTCGCGCGCGCCGCTGTGGTAATGGCCGTGCATGACTTGGTCGCCCGCGCGAACGGCGTCAGCGTGGCGGAGTTGTTGGGCGGTGCGCAGACACGGTCGCTCGAACTGATCTGGACACTCGCGTCCGGAGACACCGACCGCGACATCGCTGAAGGCGAGGAGATGCTGGAAACCCGTCGGCACCGGCATTTCAAGATCAAGATCGGCTTTGGCGATGCCGAGCGCGATACGGCCCACGTTGTCAAGTTGGCGCAGGCCTTTGCCGGCCGCGCCTCGATCCGCGTCGATCTCAATCAGGCTTGGGACGAACCCACCGCGCGCCGGTTGCTGCCGAAGCTGGCCGGCGCCGGCGTCGCCCTCGTCGAGCAGCCGCTGCCGCGCTGGAACGTGGAAGGTATGGCCCGATTGTCGGCTACCACTCCCGGCATCGTCATCATGGCGGATGAGGGCGTTGCGTCATGCCATGACGCCCTTGCCCACGCCCGCCTGCGCGCCGCCGACGCATTCGCACTCAAGGTGACGAAATCCGGCGGCTACGCCGAAACGCGGCGCGTCGCGGCGATCGCGGATGCTGCCGGCATCGGTCTCTACGGCGGCTGCATGCTGGAAACGGGCGTTGGCACGGCCGGATACCTGCAGCTGTTCGCGACCTTCAGCCATCTCGGCTGGGCATGCGAGCTGTTCGGACCACGACTGCTGCAGCATGACATCATTGCAACCCCGCTGGCGATGCATGACTTCGCCATCCACCTTCCCGATGGCCCAGGCACCGGCGTCGCGATCGATCCGGACAAACTCAGCTTCTACCGCCGCGATGGCGGCCATCAATCCAGAAAGGCCGGGTGAAGGTCATGCTGTACATGGTGGAGATGACGGTGGAGCTACCGACCGACCTGGGGGCGGAGAAGACCGAGGCGCTGATCGCGGCGGAGCGCAACTATGCGCAGGAACTGCAACGGCAAGGCAAGTGGCGGCACCTTTGGCGCGTGACCGGTCGCTACGCCAACGTCTCGATCTTCGACGTCGAGAGTCATGATGCGCTCCACGAAACGCTGATCCGGCTTCCGCTATGGCGCTACCTGAAGATCAACGTCACGCCTCTCTCCAAGCACCCCTCCTCCATAGACTGACAACAAGCGAGTTACTTTTCATGCCAACCCTCACTCGCCGCGGCGTTCTCGCCGGTATCGCAGTTGTCCTGTCCGCGCTGGGTTGCCACCCGTCGCTCGCGCAGGAATTTCCGAGCAAGCAGATGCGGCTGATCGTGCCGTTCGCCGCAGGTGGTGCGGCCGACATCATCGGGCGCACCATCGCCGACAAGCTCGGAACGCTCTATGGAAAGACGATCGTCGTCGAGAACATGGCGGGTGCCGGCTCCAATATCGGCATCAACGCTGCCGTGAAGGCGGAGCCCGACGGCCATACGCTGGTACTGGGTGCGATCGCCGTCGCAATCAACCCCTTTCTCTACAAAAGCATGCCATTCGACCCGGCCAGGGATCTGGCGCCGCTCACGCTGGCGCTGGAGACCCCCAACATCGTGATCGTACCCGCTACCTCGAACGTGCAGACACTGGCTGACCTCATCGCCAAGGCGAAGACCGCTCCCCTGAACTACGCGTCGGCGGGCATCGGCTCGTCCCTTCATCTGGCGGCCGAACTCTTCAAGCAGCAGGCCAAGGTTGACCTTGCGCACGTCGCGTATCGCGGCAGCAATCCCGCGCTCACCGATCTCATCGCCGGCCGCATGGACGTCATGTTCGACAACGCATCGACGGCACTCCCGCAGATCGAGGCCAAGACGGTCCGCGCCATTGCGGTTACCACCAAGCAGCGCCTGGCGACACTGCCGGACGTGCCAACCGTCGCCGAGGCCGGCGTACCCGGCTACGAGATGGGCAATTGGTGGGCATTCTTCACTTCGGCCAGAGTGCCATCCGCAATCACGGCAAAGCTTTCCGCCGACTTGCGCAAGGTCCTCGCCGATCCCGATGTGCAGAAAAAGATCAATCTCGTATCCGGGCGCGTCATAGCGTCCAGCTCAGAGCAACTGGCCGCGCACGTCGCCGCGGAGGCCTCGAAATGGAAGTCGGTCATCGAAACGGCAGGCATTCGCGAGAGCCAGTAGCCCTACAGCTTCGATTGAGTCAGTTAAATGAGCGACGCCTTCACGCGTTCCGGGAGAGGTACCGGCGCAGCTGCGGACAGAGCCAACCTTAGTAATGCTCGCAGCCCCAGAGAGATTCCAATTTGTTCCATCGTGCTTTTCTCGCTTCATATCTTAATGAGGTGGCTCGGCTCTTAATGAGGTGGCTCGGCCCTTATCGCGTCAATCTAATAGACCGGCGGTCATCATGCTGACGGCGCTTGTCGCAAAAGAGGCAGTTGCGGCTGCGCTTCAGGCCTTGGTAGCTAACTGAGCCGTCGCGTTCTCGGCCGGCGGGTACAGAAACGGAGGCATCAGTGCGCAAAGACATTTATTAGACCTGTGTCTTCACAGTAAACCCTTCGCAATTTGCCGAGTTCAAACAAGTCGTCGCTCACCTCGTGACTGCAACCCATCAGGAGCCGGGCGCACTTGCATGCGAATACAGCGTGATTCTCGCGACCGCGCCACGGCTGACTCCGACCGGTTTATCTTGGAACAGCGCTCGCATACATATTGATTTCCAAACCAACGCAAATCTCGACGACTTTCGGAGCTTTCCAGGTCATTTCACTTGTCCTTGTGGGTTGAAGAGATGAAGGTCGTCTAGAACAACGCAAAGAAATGCGAGGACAGACCCGCCCTCGCAGTTAGGGAAAACCCGCCGAGGCGGCGCTGATTGCTCTCTCCACAGTTAGCACTAAGGTTTCTTGCTCGGCTGGCTGATCGAAAGAACGTAAGCTGTCGCCTCCCAAATCTGCTTGTCACTCAGCACCCCGCGCCACTCCGGCATGCGGATGCCGTTCCGCTCGCGTCCATCCGCGATGGATGTGAATACGCCCTTGGCGTCGAGTGTGCGCTGCACGAGATTGACGCCACCCTTGCCATCCTCCCCATGGCAATGCGCGCACTGCTTTTCTAGATATATCTCGTGACCGGCAGTAATCACCTTCGGATTCGTGAGATCGGGCATCTCTTCGGCTTGCAGCTTGGCAAGCGCCAAGCCACTGACAAGAACCACGCCCGCCCAAACAACGAGAAATCGCATCGCTCACTCCCAATTTGGTAGGGCGGCCGTGCCGGGGCCGCCCCACGGCAACTACTTCGAAATCTTAAATGCGATTAGCGTTGAAGCTGCCGGCACGTTTTCAAGCTGTGGGAAAAGAGCCGGCAACAGGAGGGCTGCATAGGAACCCCATCCGCTTGGCACCAGGATGTACTGCTCCCCGTCAACCGCATACGTGACGATGCCGCCACGCATTCCGGAGCCGGTGTTGAAGCTCCACAGAACCTTCCCGGTCTCGGCGTCAAAAGCCTGAAGCTTACCCATGGGATCGCCGTTGAACACCAGGCCGCCACCGGTGGTGAGCACGCAGGAAAATCCCGGCACATCCATCGCATGGCTCCATTTCTGTTTCCCTGAGAATGGATCGTTGGCGCTCAGCTGACCGGGCTTACGGCCATCGGGTGCCATAACCATCCGGCCGAAATCGTTCGAGCCAGTGTGACCGGTACCGTAGTCCTTGGGATCCACCTTCTGCGCGACCGGTTTCAGATAGCTGCAGAAATCGAGCACGTTGTTGTACCAAAGGCCGGTCTTCGGATTGTAGGCACCCGAATTCCAGCTTCGCGCGCCGAAAGTAGACGGGCAAATCAGTGTTTCCTTGTTCATCGTGAGTTCGACACGGCCGATCAACTCGCCGGTCTTCGGATCAATGTTTTTCACGAAGTTCTTAAGGTCGCTAATCGGCCAGATGTTGTCGATGTCTCCGTTCTTCTTATCGAGCACGAAAACATAGCCACTCTTATTCATGTGGACGATCAGATCCTTGCCGTCCTTCGTGAATTGCAGAACCTCATATGGCGAATCGAAATCCCAAACATCGTGGGGGATTTCCTGCCGATACCATTTTAACTTTCCGGTCTTTGCCTCCAACGCGACGACCGAGTCAGTGTAAAGATTGTCACCTTTGCGATCAGAAGCGTCAAAATCCTTGCCCGGATTGCCGGTGCCGTAGAAGACGGTATCGGTCTTCGCGTCATAGTTGCCCGGCATCCACGCGCCGCCACCGCCATGCTTGCCGCTTTCACCCGGCCAGCTCTTCTGGTCTTCCTTGATGGTGTTGAATTCCCAGACCTTCTTTCCGGTCACCGCTTCGACGCCATAGATCTTGCCCTGCGTCGCCAGCTCACCAGCAGTGGAACCGAAGGTTAAAATGTCCCCGGCGACGACAGGCGGCGAAGTGAAGTTGCAGCCGTGGCAGTTGGCGAAGTCGGTCAGTTGCACCTGCCACTTTTCCTTGCCGGTTTTCTGGTCCAGAGCGATGCCGCGCCCGTCCACGGTGCCGATGAAGACCATGCCATGGCCGACGGCAACGCCGCGGCTATAGGGGGCGAACAAGACCTTTTTGGTCAGTGGATCGAGCCTTGGCTCGTAGACCCAAATCTGCTGCCCTGTCTTTCCGTCGAGGGCCGCTACCCGATTACCCGAGGTGATGGAATAGATAACGCCATCTATCACGATGGGCGTTTGTTGGATCCCCATGGTGATATTGCCGCCGTGGGCAATCCACGCGACTGACAGCTTGCTCACGTTGTCTTTGTTGATTTGATCGAGTGGGCTGTAACGCCACGCATTTGCGGTTCGGTTATAAAGCGGCCAGTTATTCGGATCTTCCGTTCCCGGATCCGCTGCAACCGCAACGGTGACCGTAGCCAGAAAACAAGCCAATCCTAGGCTGCTCGCTAATGATGCCTTCATTGTCTCCTCCTCGCCTTTCGCTTCCGCGTCGAACTTCCGATCACGGCACAGGTAAAAGAATGGATGTACACCTAACGGCATCCAAGCAGCGACGCCGTCCTGTTGATTCCCATGAGGTCATGCCGCTGCTGCAGGGGAGGCGCGCACTAGATCACGGATCCTCGAGGGAGGGATGGGAATACTATCGATGGAGATATTGAACGGCTTCAACGCGTCCTCGACTGCCCTGACCACGGCTGACGGCGCGCCCATACGGCCGCCCTCGCCGCCTCCCTTGATACCGTACTCGGTGTAAGGCGAAGGCGTCTCCACATGACCGATCCGTACCTTGGGGATCTCATGTGCCGTCGGAATATGGTAGTCCGCGAACGAGGCATTGAGCATCTGGCCGTTATCATCGTAACGGAATTCCTCGTAAATCGTCGATCCAATCCCCATCGCCGTGCCACCCATGATGTGGCCGCCGAGCGTGATCGGATTGACCATCGTTCCCGCGTCGTGAACCGCAGCGTAGTCGAGAAATTCGATCTTGCCCGTCACCGGATCGACTTCGACAACGGCCACATGGCACATGTGGCCCATGATCGGATAAAAGATGCCAAGGTGGCGTCGGTCCTCTGCAGGAGGAGTGCTGAGCGGGTGATCGTAGACGGCCGTCGTTTCCAGTCCGCTGTCGAATTCAGGCGTATCGGGGAACGACATCCGGAAGAAATTTGCCATCAGCGCGATGTCGCCGATGGACTTCTCAAGACCGGGCGCGCCTTTGACGCCAACTTTTCCCCCTCGAAACTCGAGGTCGTTTTCGTCGGCCTCGAGCATATGGCCGGCAAGCTTCTTGAGCTTCGCCTTCAGCTTGGTGGTGGCCGTTACGACCGCGCCGGTGACCATAACAGTGAAGCGGCTGCCCCCGGGGCCGAAGCCGTTGAATGCAGCGTCCGAATCGGCATATCCGATAGTGATATCCGACGGATCAACGGTGAACTGTTCCGCCAAAACCTGGGTAACCACAGTTTCGGGACTGTTGCCCCAGAATGGTGCATTGAGCTGCGCGAAAATCTTGCCGGTTGGATCGATCCGCACTGCAACGCCTTCGGGGGCGCTGGTGAGCGCAAAGCCGGGCGTTTCCAAGGGATTGAGGGACCACCACTCCGTTGGACTGTAGACAGATCTTTCCTGACAGGTCGCAACACCGATGCCGATGTAACGTCCCTGCTTGCGAGCTTCGGCTTGTTTGGCCTTCCAGCCGTCGTAACTGGCAAGCCCAAGCGCCTTGGCGAGCACCGCTTGATAGTTGCCGCTGTCATAAATGTTTCCGGTCGGAATGACGTATGGAAACTCGTGAGGCTGCACCAGGTTTTTCCGGCGCAGATCGACCGCATCCATACCCAGCTGATCCGCCGCGCCATCCACGAGTCGCTCGATTACAAAGTTTGTGACTTCAGAACCAAACCCTCGATAGGCTCCCTGCTGGCACTTATTGGTTACGACGGCAATGAGCCGCATGCCGAAGCTTCCAATCTTGTACGGACCAGTCACCTGGGACAGCGAATTTCCATGGGTCCCCACCCCGTACTGAAGATAAGCTCCGTAGTCGTCGATGACGGTAAATCGGAGCGATAGCATGGTGCCGTCCTTCTTGAGCGCCAGTTCGGCATCGTAGATCCGATCACTGCCGTGAGCGTCAGCATTCAAGATGTTGTCGAGCCGATCCTCCATGTATTTGACGGGCTGGCCCGCGGCTCGAGCCAGCATGCAAGTCAGCGTCAGGTTCTTGTGGTTGAAAAGCTTCGATCCAAAGCTGCCGCCGGCGATAGTCGGGATGACTTTCAAGTGAGTGGCAGGCACCTTGAGCGCGCCCGCGACGATAAAGCCGATAGCAGCGTAGAAATTTGAGTTGGCGTAGGCAGTATACTTGCCCGTCCCCTCATCGAACTCAGCCACCGTCCCGCACGTCTCAAGCGGTTGCGGCCCGGAGCGGGCCCATTTAATGCGGCGTTTCACTACCACGTCGGCTTTGGCAAAATCCTGATCGACAGTTCCGAACTTGAAGGAGCTGTCGAAGACGCAGTTGGTCGAACCGCGATCGGGGTGCAGGACCGCCTCACCGGTCGCCGTTATCGCAGCTTCCGGATCCACCGTAATCGGCAATAGCTCGTACTCAACCTCGATCAAGTCGAGAGCGTCTTCTGCGATATAGCGGTCTTCGGCCACCACTGCCGCCACCGCCTCACCTACGTGCCGCACCCTGTCGATCGCCATGCAATATTGAACAACCGGCGGGCTCGCAAAGCTTGCCACCGGTCCGGTCAGTTCGGCGGCTTGCGCCCCCGTCATCACCAGCACGACTCCAGGTAATGCTTCAGCCTTGCTGGTGTCGATTGTCTTGATCCGGGCATGGGCGTGTGGACTCCGCAGCACAGCGGCATGGGCCATGTTCGGCAGCACAACGTCGTCCACGTATCGGCCCTTTCCGGCGAGCAGGCGCGGGTCTTCCACCCGTTTCATGCTCTTGCCGATCCAGTTCAGATCTTGGCTGGGTGCTTCGCGTTGCTTGCTGGCAGGGATGTAGTGGTTGTCGAGATGGCTCATTGCACCGGCTCCGCCTTGGCGACAGCCGCGGTGTTGCCGCGGATACGTGTGCTTGCCTCAACCTCCCGCATCCTGCCCGCGGCCTTCTGTATGGAGGTGATGATGTTTTGATAACCCGTGCAGCGGCATAAATTGTCCGACACGACATCCCTGATCTCCTCTTCGGTAGGATCGGGATTGCGCTGCAAAAGGTCTTGGGCGACGATGAGCATGCCGGGCGTGCAGAAGCCACATTGAAGGCCATGCTCTTCCCAGAAGGCCTGCTGGATCGGGTGAAGCGCGTCCACCTTGCCCAGCGCCTCTACTGTGGATATTTCGGAGCCATCCGCCTGGACGGCGAACATCAGACAGGAACGCACGGGCGCGCCGTCCACCATAATGGTGCAGCAGCCGCACACGCCGTGCTCGCACCCAACATGGGTTCCTGGCAGGCTTAGATTCTGTCGAATGAAGTCGCTCAGCAGCAAGCGCGGCGGAACGGAAGCTTTCCGCAGCTTGCCGTTGACCTTCACCGCAATGTCAATTGTGCTCATCGGTTTCCTCGGTTGCCTATTTTGTTGGTCATTGCGCCTCTTGAGGCGATTTACGTAGCGCGCCCCGCAGCCTCGGACAGGACGCGGGCGGTCAGTACGCGCACGAGGTCTCTCCGATAGGTTGCATCTGCGTGAGTACCGAAGAACGATTCCAAGCCGGCAACGGCAGCCTCCCCGGCTTGCGCGAACGTGTCCTTGCCGGGTGCAGCTCGCATCAGAACGGCCTCCACCGACCGCAGCCGTCGCGCGCGCTCGCCAACACCACATACTGCGAGAGCGGCTTCTGAAATCTTGCCTTTCGCAACTTTCAAGGTCGCGGCGACGCCGACCAATGCGAAGTCGCCCTTTCGCACACTGATCTCCTGAAATCCCCAACCGTGCTTATCGGACGCAACGGGAATACGAACCTCGACCAAGAGCTCATCTGGCTTGGCTGCCGTCTCATAAATTCCGCGAAAGAACTCATCGGCTGCGACGCGGCGTTCACCGCCGGAGCTCTTGAGAACCATTACGCCGTCAGTAGCCAGCAGGACGGCAGGCATTTCCGAGGCCGGGTCCGCGTGGCAGAGATTCCCGCACAGGGTGCCGCGATTGCGAATGGGACCATGGGCGACATGCCGATAGGCCTCAGCCATGACCGGACACGCGGTACGAACAAGCGTGGAGGAACAGAGCGTCGCGTGTCGGGCAAGTGCGCCAATAACGAGTTCGCCCGCCTCGATACGATGATAGTCGAGCTCGGCCAGGCGATTGATATCAACCAGGAAACTTGGCCTCGCCATACGGAAGTTCATCATAGGGACGAGGCTTTGTCCCCCCGCCAGGATCTTCGCGTCTGATCCCTGTGCGGACAGGAGCGACAGGGCGTCGTTGACGGATTGAGGTCGCGCATAATCGAACGGAGCGGGCTTCACGCTGCATCCCTCCCCGAAATCAAAACCACGCTCACAAAGTGTTCGTGCACCAAGCGATACATAGATTCTCCTCCCTACGTTGGTGCGTCTTGATGCGCATTGAACGTTGGTTAGCAAGCACCGTGCCAGCAATGAAATCCTTGAGACGCTCGGCAAAACGGTGGCTTTTCCGACATGCTCTGCCTGCGCATCGTCGGAAAGAACGGCAAACCGTCTCATCGTCGCGAGACATTGTCTTCCGTGAGACAATCGAGCGAAGCTCGCCACCTCTTGGTTTACCTGTCGAGGGAACGTGTCCTTGCTCGGCCGAAATCAAGATGCGGCGTGCGGCCGATCTGCCCACCCAGGAGAGCTCTAGGATCGAGCCATTCTTTGATTGATCGGAGTCCTTCCAGAGCTCAGCTGGAGTCAAATCCGGCTGTCTCATGAGTAAGACAGTGTCTCGCGACGTTGAGACGATTTGAATCTTCGTTCCGATATGCGTTCGCAGAATACGCGTCGAAAAGATGCCTTCCTGATAGAACTTTCGGCCAGATCAGCATGGCACAGCCCTTGCTCTCAGCCACAAACGCAAGCGAACGAAATTGCAAGACGCAATCGCCAGCAAGGAAGGAAACAACACAATGGAACTTGGATATTTCTCCATGCCTTCACACCCGCCGGAGTGTGGATTGAAGGAAGGGCATGATTGGGACCTACAGGTCCTGCGTTGGCTCGATGAACTCGACTATCAGGAAGCCTGGATCGGTGAACATCACACTGCGCCCTGGGAACCTAATCCCACGCCTGACCTTTTGATCGCGCAGGCGCTGCTGCAGACCAAGAAGCTTCGTATCGGACCCGGCGGCTTCCTGCTGCCCTATCACCACCCGGCCGAGCTTGCCAACCGCGTGGCGATGCTCGATCATCTCGCCGAGGGCCGGCTGAATTTCGGCGTAGCGGCTTCGGGGCTGCCGAGCGACTGGGCGATGTTCAATGTCGACGGTATGTCCGGCCAGAACCGCGACATGACGCGCGAGGCGCTGGAGATCATCCTGAAGATGTGGACCGAGGACGCGCCCTGGACCTACAAGGGCAAGTTCTGGACGGTGACGAAGCCGGACACGATGTTCGATTTTCTCAAGCCTCACCTCAAGCCGTTGCAGGCGCCGCATCCGCCGATCGGCGTCGCAGGGCTATCGAAGAACTCGGATACGCTAAAGCTTGCCGGAGAGCGTGGATTCATCCCCATGAGCCTTAACCTCAATCCGGCTTATGTCGGCAGCCATTGGGACTCGGTCGAGGCCGGAGCGGCCAAAACAGGACGCAAACCAAGCCGCAGAGACTGGCGGCTGGTACGCGAAGTTTTCATCGCGGATACCGACGAAGAGGCCTGGAAGCTCTCGGCCGGCGACATGATGGGCAGGATGATGGGCGAATACTTCCTGCCCCTTCTCGGCCATTTCGGCTTCAAGGACTACTTGAAGCACACCCCCGAGGTTCCGGACAGCGACGTTACTGTCGAGTATTGTGCTCGCCGCAACTGGATCGTCGGCTCGCCTTCAACGGCCGCCGAGAAGATCGAGAGGATTTATTGTGAGGTCGGGGGCTTTGGCGTACTTTGTGTGTTCGGCTTCGACTACAAGCACAAGCCCGATGCTTGGCGGCGTTCGCTTGAATTATTGCAGCGGGAAGTCATGCCGCGATTAAAGCATCTCGGGGCAGAGTTGCCGAAGGCAGCCTGACCATCTTGATCCCGAGTGCGGGGGATGGCCCCGCACTCGGGACACCTTTGATTTGCGTGCATGCGACCGATAATCCAACAGGAGACTAGGTGGTGTGGACTCTAAGGATTCCCTTTTAAGAGCAAATCAGATTCAAGGCTGCTTTTGGGGAGGCAGTCTTGGG